>JBNLCS010000932.1:0-2482 GCA_050303935.1 Bacteroidales bacterium | reverse complement strand
CGAGAACTGTTTATATCCAGCGATGTTAAAAATAAAGCCAATGGCGGACCTCCAATTGATAAACTTCCGCTAAAAATGCCACTAAGAAAACCGGCAAAAGCATTTCCTCTTCTTAATTTTTTAATGTTAAACCCGTAACCTTTAAGAAAAAGTAGTGAAAGTATAATGATAAAAACTGAGGAAATAATTTTTAATAATGTTTCAGGTAGAAATTTTAAAATTATACTTCCGGCAATGGTACCTAAAACCCCGGTAGATAGAAGAAGAGAAAGAGATTTCCTATTACATTTTTCATGAGGCTGCAGTACTATAATAGCAGAAGTAAATAAATTAAGAAGGGCCATAAGTGCTACAGCATTTTTAACCGGTAAAAGAAAAACAACTACGGGCAATGCGAAAAGAGCAAAACCAAATCCGGTTGAACTTTTCACTACAGATGCAACGATCATGGTTACAATAATTAATATCCAGTTGTATTCATGCATTACAATGGTTTTAATTATGGTCCCGGAAAAAAATAATTCCGGGACCAAACTGAATTACCTTAAACTAAAGAATTGCTAACATTAACATAAGTTATTACTATTCAAATTTTTAAATATCATTCCATCTAAAATGAATGGTTCCATTTCGACAAGGTGATTAAAAGTAAACCTGGTTGAATAATCTGAAAATATTCAAGCTTATACAAATGGTCTTCAGGTAGCTTTAACCGCGATGTTTTAATTATAGCGTACATTGATTTTCTCAAAAACATTGAATTTTGATATTGTCCACTTACGTAATAAGGTTTGTTAATTTTAATTTTAATACTAACCTGCACCACAAGATCCTTTTTTTGAGCAATCACCCGTACATTATCCGTGAAAAAATTGCTTTCGGCGTAAATCATGATTCGATCCAGGAACCTGTCCCTATACAACCAAGCTTTGATTTTAAGATCATTATTTTCTGTATTCACATGTTCAGAAAACTTGATTTTATTGTTGTAATCTGAACGTTTTTTATTGTACATTACAAGTTGATTTTTCATACCGTTAAAATTTATAAGATTATATTAAAATTGAATGTTGCCACAGTACACTAGATGAAGAAAGGTGACAAACTTTAATTTAAAAAATCAAAAAAGTTTAAACGGTACAAGGAGGGGGTATATCTAACAAAAGCAGAAAAGATGATTTATTTTTTGCAGATATATATGAATCCCTGCTTTCAGTACTACTTTTTAAAATAGTATGAGTAATACTGTCTGCAGCAATGCTGAAATAGTTAAAATAATAGAAATCATTGTTAAGTTCAGGAATAATTGAAAACAGATCATCCGCAACTAATTGCGGTTCCTCACTGGTAATTACTTGGTATTTAATACTGCTTTTTTGTACACTGTTGTTTATTCCTGTTACTGATAAAAACAGGCCGGTCCAAAAAATTGTAAGCAATATTTTATTCCTTAACAGCATACGAATATTTATTACAAAATAAAAGTACAAACAATAACAAATCAATTGCACTGATTGGTGTTAAATTGTGTTAAGAAATAAATAAATTATGAGAATTTACTATAATAAAATATTGTTCAATGCCAAAAGTATAAAATTTACAAATGTTTTAGATTCAGTTTAAATTGCAAAACATATGTTTTATAACCGTTGTAGTGTTTGATAATAATCAATATATTTGAAAAGGAATAAAATAATCACAAATGAAACCAAAGCGATTGATTCTATTTTTATGTTATACACTTATTAATGTTGCTCTGCTATCTCAAGAAGCAGAGATAGATTATAACAAGTTTGTTAAAGAAACGCAACAAACCAAAACAGGTTCAAATCTGGTTACTGTTGCTTGGTGGATTCCAGTCGAATTCTGGGAATTGGCATTATCCCAGGATAAAAATATGAGTAAAAATGATATAGCCGAATTTAAGGAGGTGTTAAAACCATATGTTTTATTTGCTGTAATTGACGGCAAAATGGGTCCATTTGGGGGAATAACATTTGTACCGGAAGATAGTATTAAAAACACTATTTTATTAACAGATTATGAAGGCAATAGATATACACCAATTGAAAAGCATGAGCTAAATGCAGATGTTCTTAATTTATTATTGGTGATAAATCCAATTTTAAAAAACATAATGGGGCAATTGGGTGAAAATATGAATTTTTATGTGTTTACAGATATTAAAAATAAAAAAGAAAGGGTTGCCGATCCATATTCTGAAGGATATATACATTTAACCTTTTGCGATAAAAAATTTACTTGGAAAACACCTGTAGGTTCATTGTTACCTGCAAAAATATGTCCTGTTGATGGAGAAAAACTGAATGGGGCATGGAAGTATTGCCCATGGCATGGAGAAAAACTCAAGTAACATATTTAGTAAGAACTAATTTTAAACCCCATAAATTATGAATAATCAATCATTCAACTTACTTCTTGGACAGTCAACCACTCACATTTTTTCAAAAATTATTTTTTG
>JBNLCS010000931.1:0-6078 GCA_050303935.1 Bacteroidales bacterium | reverse complement strand
GTCATCCTCATCGTGACTGGTATAAAGAAATACGGTATCGTTATATACCAATGGTGCAGGATCCGCCGTAAAGATTATTTGAATAACCGGATTTTCGGCGTTTACGTTAAACGACAAAAAAAACAGTATTTCAAAAATAAGCACAGATAGGACTATCTTTTTTTTCATAAGAATTTATTTTTATCAATTTGTTTCATAGAACTAATCAATACATTTTAATCACTAAATATGAAAAACCAATATAACAGTTTTATAACAAATGTTGTACATATTTATAAGAAAGTTGCAGTAATTAGTCTCTGCAAGAAAAGTCCAACTTCTGCGTTGTTGCTCAACCGAGGCTTGCCGAGCTCAACGGAGTTAAAATTCAAATCCTCAAATACGTCAGTATTCTGCGGTTTGAATTTTTCACACGCCTTGAATTTGTACTTTTCTTATCAGACACTTGGGTTTTCTTGCAATAACTAATTAATTTTTAGCAACTATTAAACAAGGTCACCGCTGAAGATAAATTTGCTTTACCAAACTCGTCCTTTGTCCTTAGTTCCTAAATTCCAGTTAACAATGAAAAAGTATGTTCCAGTATTTCAACATGGAACATACATTTATTTTTGATCCGAGGCTATTTAACCTGTCTAGCTACGTTATTTATTATGTACATGAAACCTGGTAATACGATAGCTAAATAATATATTTGATTATAAAAGTTTGTTGTTTCCTTTGAACCTTAATTATTATGAACCCATTTAAAGTTTTTAGTTCTGTTATATCAGAATTTGCATGCATAGTTGAAATCTTTTGTCCAAGTTGATTGTAAATTGTAATCACATCACCGGGGAGGGTAGCCTTCAACCATGTATTGTTATTTGGCCCTATTATACAATAAGGTTCAGGATCAAAATTACCATAAGAAACATTTACCGGTTCTTCTGTTTCTACAGAATCAACGTTAAATTGCCACCAGTTTATATTAAAAAGGAAACCTCCACCGCCTTTAAATACAAGGTATAGATCATGGACACCGGTTGTTTCAGTAATATTGCACGACATTGTCTGCCAGGTTTGCCATCCCCCTGTTCCCGGAACATCACATGTACCAATTAAATCCCCTGTCAGGCTATCAAGTCGCAATTCAATATTTCCACCTCCTGCATTTGATGCTACCCGTGCATCAAATGATAGCGCGGCTGTTTCAAAATCAAGAGACGTGTACCATATCCAGTCCCCATTTTCAATAAACCCTATATCACTACCGCCTCCTTCATCACTAGATCCCTCACTTTGAATACCTGATTGTTCAAAAAATATTTCCGCTTCATTTCTCAAGAAAGGGTTCCGGTTAGGGACTATTATAGTCACAATGGTTGAATCTGTTTCACCAAGTTCACTTGAATATCTCACAGTTATAGTAACATTACCGGATATTCCCGCTTTAACGATGCCATTGGTCATTGAAGCAACAGATGTGTTTGGGTTAACAATTTCAACTTTACCAGTTACATTTTCAGTATGTCCGTCAGAAAATTCAGCCATGATGGTCAAACTTCCGGTACTTCCTGATTGGATTGTTAAAGAGTCCCCTTCTTGGGCATGTAACCCAGTTAACACCATGGATTTGTAATATTTATCCCCTGTAAATGTGTTTTCGGTTGAAAACCAATCGATATCTACATACCCACCTATTTGTACGGTTGCATAATTAAAAATACCAAACCTGTTTCCTGAAAAAAGAGATGGCGTATTATCTAATTTTATATTGTCACCAAGTTTTGTGTATGTACTATTATCAATACTGTAATAGAAACTAACCGAATCAGTGTTATAACCAGCCAAAGCCCGCAGGTATATTATTGAATCATTCAAGGTTGGACCGGTTTGTATACCATTATTCAGAAATGTAACCATTTTTTTTTCACCGCCAATCACTTGCACGCCAATATAGGAAAAGGTATCCTGAAAAACCGACAAACCTGCTACATCACCTTCCAGCATGCTATCAATTTCCATTCGTATGGTAGCATAAGAATGGTCAAGGTCGGATGGATAGGCCAAAATGCGTTGTGACAGGATGTTTTGGGCTTTATGAATGCTATCTGTCACGCTGGTTGTTTTCAAACGCATATAACCTTCCCTGTCCAATAATGACCAGCCAGAACTGTCAGAAAAGTTTTTCCATCCCCACTGTGGGCTTATTATGTCATGCTGAAAAACATCGTTTGTACGTAACGCTTTCTCGGCGTAATCCCGCCCAACATCAGGTTTCAGGATATTAACAGAATCTTTAAAAGTTTCATTCACCAGTGTGTCACTACCATTTAAAGTTACAGGTAAAAGATGTGGAAACCTGCCAAACGGTCCTTTATCATAACTAACCATGGCCCACCATTCCCCTTTTTGGGTCATTACCAAAGATCCTGAATGGATATCAGCATTATCAACAAGCAGTATATCGTCTAAAGGAATGTTTTCTGCTAATACTTCGCTATATTCCCAATTTACCAGATCTTTTGATTCCAGGATCGTTGTATCCGGCATAATATTCTGATTTATTGAAACCAAATAATAAGTATCACCATCCCTAACCATTAAAGGAGCAGGAAAATCGCCATTAATTACCGGATTTGAAAAAGTACTGTCACCATTGTCACTTATTGAGCGGTTTTCAAATTCCGGTCTTGGTTCAAACTCGTCAGCATAGTGCTGGTACCAATGATACGTTGGCCATGGACATGCTTCCGGATCATTTAGCAATGTATATCCTTCCCCTTCAGCAGGAGGAACTCCTGTAAAATCATCCAGAAGGTCAGGACCTGTAAAAATAAGCCAACTTACATTACCACAATCATCAGTTATCTTTTTAAAATTAGCCCCGAAACCATTTCCACCAGCTGTACCAGTAATATCTTTACCCCATGAGGCATTATACTTTGCCGGGGCCCAATCCATTTCTGTTACTATAACTGGTGCAAAATCGGCAACCGGTTGTACCTGGTTGTTCCAACCATTTTGAAAAGGCTCATAACCTTGTCCGCTGTTGAACCAGCCCGGGTAAACATGCACCGCGTATCCAATGTTTTCACCTTCAATTGGATTATTCGCGTATCCTGAATATAAAGATTGGTATCCAAGGCCAGGTACCCATATGATGTTATCTGCACTTGCACGAATGGTGTCAACAATTGCCTGGAAATATATTTTAAGGTTATCGAAATGAGCTTGAGAACCAGCTCCACGGGTACCATCCGTTCCAATAATATCAATTGGTTCATTGGCCAGCTCGAACATGATATTGGGGTGGTTTTTTAATGTGGGGTGCTGCGATACAATCCCCCACACTTTAATTAAATATTCATGGTACACTCCGCCCACTTCAATTACTTCAGGACTAACACCCGGAGGGCGCATAACAACATACAACCCTTTAGAAACGGCATATTCTGCCATCGGGACAAAAACTTCATCCAGGTATTTTATAAAAAGCTCCTCACTAAAACATTCTTCGCCTTCATACCGTCCCTGACATCCGGGTATCCAGCTCCAATGCGGGTCCATGTGCAACCGAAGGAAATTGACTTTCCAACCGGCATCCATGATACCGTCAATAACACCCTGGTTATAGTTTAAACATCCTTCAACATCATGGCCGTTCCATTGTGTGCCCTGTTCATTAAACCATGGAGAATAGGTTTGTGCAAAGCCATGTAAATTAATAATGTTTCCATGAGGATCTTTTAAATAGCGCCCTTCAACATGAAGCCTTGGCATTGGCATCCCCTCCCATGCAAATACATTATTTACCTGAAAGAAAACCAGTATTATAAAACTAAATTTCAAAATATGTCTATTCATTTTATTTTATATTAATATTAAGTAAAAATTTAATATTGACTGAATTAATTTTTGCAATAAAGTAATTTTTTATTAGTTAAAATAATTTTAAGTATATGTTTTATAAATTGTTTCCGAACAAAATATTTACTAATACATGCCTGTAGTTTGAATTACATCTAATAGTTATCCCCTTTAAATATTTTAGTATTTATTATGCTTCCATCTGACATAAATTTTTTCTCAATAAATAAACCATTTCTGTTTTCTATATTGTATATTTTCTGTCCGGTTAGTGTATAATACTCAGTAGATATCACAGTTGCACTATTTTTAACTGGACTTCCAATATTGGTAGCAATTGCCCCTGAAACAGTTACATACTTTGTAAATGCCTTGGGAGATGTAAGGGAAATTTTTCCTTTATACGAACTACGGGTAAGGCCAGATTTTAAACGAACATGAACTGTGGTTTTTGTAAGTAACCTATTAAAAACAGTCAGCGTAACAGTTTGACCATAACCTGTTTTGCTATTTAACGATACTTCAAAACCTGTTGGAGCTTTTACCAACACATCATCAACTAGTAAAGTTCCTGAAACAGTGAAAGATTGACTGGGTGATGGGCCGGCCCCCTGATAATAAGAAAATTCTTCCAGTTCTTCTATTTCATTTTCATCAATATCACGAACATTAATAACAGGCGGATCGTACACGCTCGAATTGGAAAGAAAAATGGTGTCAATTACAAACGGATTGCTTCCGTCTGACCAAAATCCAGCTATATAAATGTGGCTTGGATCGATTATTGTACCATCACTTTTCTTTTGGTTTTCCAAATAAACAACTACCTCGCGACTATTTTCAAATTTACTTGAAGTCGATGCCCCCCAATAACTTTGCCCATCAAATAACTTAAATTCAATACCTGCATTGTTGTCAGTACCTAATTGTACCACTAAGTATTTATAACCAGACATATCAATACCGTTGTTATATTGCCATCCACCAAACCCCCACTGTGCAGTCTGTAATGATTTTGTTGTTTCATCGAAAGAACCATCACCAAAAATGTCAGCATTTAACAATTCATTGTTTAGCGGGAAAGTACTGGCAGTAACATTAAAAACGACTTGTTTTTGTTCGCCCACTGCACCTTTGTAACTGGCTGTTATAGTTGCTGAACCATCATTTATGGTTTCTATGTACCCATTTGTTATTTGTATTGCTTCGGGATTACTTATTTCATAAGTAGCCCTGAACCTTATGTCTTGCGTATGACCATCGACAAACGCTGCAATAAGAGGAATTTTCTGATAAGCACCAGTCAGTAAAGTAAATACCGTATCTTCTAAAACCAAATGATCAACAGTTTGACCTTCTTCCGTATCATATGTTTTTAAAAGTGTCCACATTTGTTGACCATAACGTGTCCCCAACTTGACCATTCCTTCATGCGTAAAATGAAAATCATCTACACCCGGACATTCCGCAGAAGATATAATTTGGGTATTGGGAACATAAAAGGGTAAATTGGCAATTATATTATTATGGCCCCAACAAATCCCACCTTCCTCCTGAGATAACATTTCTCCAACAAGTAAAGGTACGGTATCTGGAGTAATATCTAGATCTTCCAGCAAATCATAATATATTTTTTGTACTTTCAGAGGCCAATCGGGTTGACCATTGTTTGATTCTCCCTGATGTAACAATATTCCTTTTATGACACCCGATTGTTGTGCAATCTTAGCCATTTCAACTATCTTAGCATATGGACATCCATCATAGCCATTCATTAGTCCCTTCTGCCACGCGTCAGCATTTGCGTAATACTCAACATAATTATCCTTATCGAAGGCATCAATACCACTGCCCCCCATTGCAACAACAATTACACCAACCTTAGCACTGTCGGGAAGACTATCTACTAAAGTCCTTCCAAAATAATCATACGGACCAAGTCCGGTATACCAGCGGCATAAAGGTGGTTTTGCCGTATACCATTCACCAACTGACCTGCCCAAATGCTCATAATCTTCGTCAAACACCGTTAATACCTTAAAACGTGGATCAATATCGGTTGTGTCTTCTTCCAATATTTCAGCTGGACCTTCCATATTTGACTGTCCAAAACAGATGTATACATGGAAATTAGGATCAGGTGAAACTTGTGCAAACAAGCCTGAACCAAAAATTACAACACCTGCCAGTAAAAAAATAAAATGTTTCATTATTCTGTATTTCAAT
>JBNLCS010000930.1:0-3018 GCA_050303935.1 Bacteroidales bacterium | reverse complement strand
TTTTCCTTTCCGGTAAGATAAAATAGCGTTTACCTCATATTTACTTATCTCCGGGATTTTTAGTAAATCATTAAACGTGGCACTGTTAATCTGAATTCTATTAATATCTTTAGTATCAATTTTTACTATTTCACATAATTTTTGTACTTCAATTGAATCAATTCCATAAACTTCATACAATTGATTACACGTATAGAATCCTCCAAGAAAATCCCTATATTTAATTATTCTGTTGGCAATCAATGTATCAAGGAATCCAAGTTTATATAGCTCATTGTGTTTCGATTTATTAATATTGATAAACCTTTTTGTAGTTATTTCATTTATTTCAGGTTTAGATGCTAATCCGGAGATACCTTTTTCTTTTTTACTAAAAACTATATATCGTTCCAACTCAAGGTAAAGTTTCTCGTCAATGCCATAAATCTTTTTAATATCTTCTTTCTTGTAAAACTCACCTCCATTATTTCGGTATTTTATAAGGTTTTTGGCCTGAAATTCATTTAATCCCATCAATAGCAATTTTTTTAATTGAATTGTATTTGGGTCAAATTCCTCGTATATAACATTTTGAGGATTCTTCAAACGTTCCTCTGAAATCCCGTCATTCAAAGATGAGTTGTCCGTACTATCATATAAATCAAATTTTAAATTGTAAACAGTGCTATCTTTTTTAATTAAAAAGTCAGAAAAAAACTGAAATGATATAACAAGGCATAGAATAATCAATAAAAGTATTATTCCGTTTCTATCACGTTTGTTAAAAATAAAAAGATGTTTGAATTTTTGCATTTTACCAAAAGCAAGTCAAAACATTAATATATTCCCATTTACCATCAACATGAATACTTGGCTAATTATATTATATTCACATTAAGAAAATAACTTATTCATATGTTATAGGTGATCAAATATAATAAAAGCTACCTATAATCCACCTTTTTTCAATTTTCGGAAATAATTTTTAACATCAATATTTACTTCTTTCACAAAAAACAGGAGTCCGATAATGTTAGGAAAAGCTAATCCCAAGATCATCATATCTGAAAAATTGATAACATGGTTCAAATGTGCGGCACTTCCAATAACAACACAAAACAAAAATAGTACTTGATAAATATAAGTAGCAATTTTTGGCTTATTTGTAAGTTTATCAAACATGTTGGCAAACAAAAAATTAAAACCTTTTAACCCATAATACGACCAGGAGATCATGGTAGAAAAAGCAAACAGGAAAATGGACACCAATAATATATACGGAAAAAACGAAAAAACGCTTCCATAGGCTGCTGAAGTAAGCGGGGCACCTTCGAGATGATCAACATTATTATAAAATCCGGTTATTATAATTACCAGGGCTGTCATAGTGCAAATCACAATAGTATCAATAAAAGGTTCAAGAATAGCAACAATACCTTCACTTACGGGTTCATCGGTTTGGGCTGCTGCATGTGCTATTGATGCTGATCCTATACCGGCCTCATTTGAAAAGGCCCCACGTCTAAACCCCATTATTATACTCCCGATTATCCCGCCTTCAATGGCCTGTGAATTAAAAGCGCTGTGTATGATCAAATTAAAAGCATTGTCTAATTCATGAAAGTTCATAATTATTATTACCAGAGAAGTACTTACATATATTATAGCCATTATCGGAACTATTTTGCCCGTAACCCTGGCGATACTCTTTATTCCACCTATTATAACCAAACCTACCATAAATGCAAGAAATAACCCTACATACCATCCTTTATGTTGAAAAAATGGTACAAGTTCTGCAAGTTGAGCAAAAGCCTGGTTTGACTGTAGCATATTGCCACCACCAAATGAAGCCAATATGATTAAAATAGCATAAATCCCGGCCAAGAATGTTCCAAGAAATGCTGCCCTCTTTTTTTTAAGCCCATATTTCAAATAATACATCGGACCACCCGAAACATTTCCATTTACTATTTTTCTGTATTTTAGCCCCAGGGTGCATTCCATAAATTTAAGTGTCATCCCCAGAAATCCGGCCATAACCATCCAAAGGGTTGCCCCGGGACCACCCAATGAAATAGCGATGGCAACCCCTGCTATACTACCTAATCCTACTGTGGCTGATAGGGCAGTTGCCAAAGCTTGAAAGTGTGAAACCTCACCTCCTGAACCAGGATGGTCATATTTTCCACGTACCAGATCGATACCATGTTTAAATGCCCTTATGTTCAGAAACTTAAACCGTAGTGTAAAAAATATACCGCCGAAAATCAGCCAAATAACAATTAAAGGGACTTCTGTTCCCAAATTAAATCCCATTGATTTAAAGGGGTCCCAAAATAATTTTTCATAAAAGAAATCAACAATAGGTTCAAATGCTTCATTTATTTTATCACCCATACCATGATCAGAATATATTTATACCCAGGCAAACATGCAGTTTATCATATAATCCCCATATAAACACAATAAAAATTGCAGTTGGTGCAAAATATCTGGTTAAAAATATGAAAGCTGTTAAAAACCACCCTTTTAAAGAACCTCCATGGGCAACTTCTTTGAAAACCTTATACTTTCCAAGACGCCAACCAACAAATAGAGAAATGAACATTCCCCCAAGTGGTAATAAAATATTTGAGGCAATGAAATCCAGCAGATCGAAAAACGGCATGCATAAAACGGTTTGTTCTTTAATAATACCAAGAGACAATGAACATATAAAACCAATTAATGTTGCCAGTACGCCGGCAATTATTGTTGAAACATGCCGTTTAAGTTTTAGTTCTTCATTAAAATAAGCTACAACCACTTCTAATATAGAAATAGAAGAGGTCAAAGCAGCAACAGTCAAAAGTAGGAAAAACAGAATGGAGAAGTAATAGCCACCAGGCATTCGGGCAAACACATTGGGCAACGTAACAAAAACAAGTCCGGGCCCACCATCAGGTTGTATATTAAATGCAAATACAGCAGGGAATATTGCAATACCTGCAAGGATTGCAATTAACGTATCAGCAAAAGTTACTTCCACTGATGTTG
>JBNLCS010000929.1:0-3556 GCA_050303935.1 Bacteroidales bacterium | reverse complement strand
TTATTTGGAGCGGTTTCAGTAATTTTTGTATATGAAACATTATATGTTTTTCTTGTTGTAGGTTTACTGGTTTTAGCCATTTTAATAGCAGTTACTATCAATTTGTTAAATGAAACCAATAGAAAGGTTGCTTTTTTTATTGATGCGGTACAAAATGACGATGCTACATTGAAATTTCCTGTAAATGTAAATAACCGGGCGTTAAAGATGTTACACACATCTTTAAACAAAGTAAATGAATATATTACTCAATCAAAGATAAGGGTAGAACACAAAGAAAAATTTTATGAAGCATTAATTGAACATTCTGCTTCCGGTTTGCTTTCAATCGACCAAGCAGGTGACTTTGAAATTTTGAACAGCGCGGCCAGAAGTTACCTGGGCGTTGAGTACACGTCAAATATTCGTAAAATAAAACAAACAAATCCTGAATTACACGTTGCCTTATTAAATATTAAACCAGGTGAAACTACCACGGTAAAAACTTTTTCAAATAATAATTTCTTTCATTTATCAATTAAATGCACAGAAATTAAATATTACGAGAAAAAATTGAAACTCATTTCTTTGCATAATATCCGTTTTGAACTTGAAGAAAAAGAAATAGAATCATGGCAAAAACTTTTCCGTGTTTTAACCCATGAAATAATGAATTCCATAGCACCCATAACTTCTGTTTCAAATACGTTGGGGAAAATGTACCAAAGTGGCGTTGGGGTAAAAGATCCATGTGAGGTTTCTTCAAAAATGATTAACGATACTATAAAAGGTTTAACCGTTATTGAGGATATGAGCAATAGCCTTATGAATTTTGTAAATACGTATCGTAAACTAAATAAAATTCCAAAACCTGTTTTTAAAGAAATAAAGGTAGAACCCTGGATTAATAACCTGGTATATATGATCCAGAAAATAATTGATGAAGAAAAGATAAGTTTTGAAACATATGTTAAACCAGGTACTTCCTATTTTACAGGGGACGAAAACTTGCTTAACCAGGTAATTATCAATCTTATAAAGAATGCGAAAGAGGCATTGTTAAAAAAGACAGAAGGGCATATTAAATTGATGTGTTATGCTGATTACCCGGGCAAAATAAACATTGAAATACATGATAATGGGGAAGGTATACCACCTGAAAATATTGACCAGTTATTTGTTCCTTTTTTTACAACAAAAGAACAGGGGACAGGGATTGGGTTAAGCTTGTGCCGTCAGATAATAAGGCTGCATGACGGAGATATTCATGTACAATCTGAATTAGGTAAAGGAAGTGTATTTACAATAAAAATATAATTTATTTATATATCTTTAGCCAGTTAACAATCGAATATCAACAAAATGAACATTCAATTCTTAGGGGCTGCAAGAGAAGTTACGGGCAGCAAACACCTTATTACTACAAAAAAGGGTAAAAAAATATTATTAGACTGTGGTATTTACCAGGGAAAAGGTTTGGATACAGATAAAATGAACCGCGAAATAGGCATTGATCCAAAGGAAGTAGACCATATTATTCTGTCGCATGCCCATATTGACCATTCAGGGCTAATCCCGCACTTCTATAAGAGAGGTTTTGACGGATCAGTGGTTTGTACATCGGCTACCAGGGATTTATGCTCGATTATGCTTGCAGATTCCGGACATATACAGGAATCAGATACAGAACGTTTTAATAAAAAAAGGGAGAAAAAAGGATTGCCGCCTGTTGATCCTTTATATACCAGGATAGATGCGATTGAGTGCATGAAATTGTTTATCGGGGTACCGTATGACCGTAAATTTTATATTGATCCTGAAATAATGGTTAAGTTTACAAATACGGGCCATATGTTGGGGAGCGGTGTTGTAAATTTGGAAATAATTGAAGACGGCGCATCAAAAAAAATTGCTTACACCGGTGATATTGGAAGGCCTTCTAACAGGATATTAAGATCGCCTGAGGCTTTTCCGCAAACAGATATTTTAATAACAGAATCAACCTATGGGGACAGGTTGCATAAAGTATATGAAGAAGCAGAAGATGAGCTTTTAAATGTAGTTCAGGAAACTTATGATAAAGGTGGTAAACTAATTATTCCATCTTTTAGCGTCGGAAGGACGCAAGAGATTGTTTATTCACTAAATAATTTCTACAATCAAAACAGGTTGCCACGGATGGATGTTTTTGTGGATAGCCCATTGTCTGTTAATGCTACCGGTGTATTCAGGTTACACCCGGAGTGTTTTAATAAAGAAATATTACATGTAATGGAAACCGATCCTGACCCGTTTGGTTTTAATTCGCTTAGCTATATTCAAAATGTTCAGGAATCGAAAAGATTAAACGAATACAACAAGCCGTGTGTTATTATTTCTGCATCGGGCATGGCCGAAGCGGGCAGGATTAAACATCATCTGGCCAATAACATAAATGACCCAAAAAATACGGTATTATTTGTTGGTTATTGTGCCCCAACAACATTAGGGGCCAGGATTATGAATGGTATAAAACAGGTCTCGATACATGGTAATGTTTACGATGTAAATGCAGATATCAGAAGAATAGAATCATATAGCGGACATGGGGACTATAAAGAAATGATCGAGTTTCTGAAATGTCAGGATAATACAAAAATTCAACAAACATTCCTTGTGCATGGTGAAATTGGGCCACAGGAATTTTACAAAAAAGAACTTGAAAAAGAAGGATATTGTAATATTAAGATACCAGAATTGGGTGAAAGTATAGAAATTTAATTTTAAATATCAGGTGTACCTGATTTTGCGTATAAAAGAAACATTTCATTTTGAAATATGTTTTTAAAACAAATATCTTGAATTTTGTAAGTTTGAACTGTTTTAAAAATGAATGACCAAAATCGAAAAAGTGTGATTGAAGTAGTCGATGTTGAAAAATCATTTAAAGATGTACATGCTGTACGTGGAATAAGCTTTTCTATTAAACCAGGTGATTTTGTGGCATTACTCGGCCCAAACGGTGCAGGAAAAACTACCATGGTGGAAATGATTGAAGGTATTCAGAAACCGGACAAGGGAGAAATCACAATAAAGGGGTTGCATTGGAATAAATCGAATCACAGAAAGCTAAATCAGTTGTTGGGTATCTCATTACAAGAAACCTGGTTTGTTGAGAAACTAACTGTAAAAGAAACACTAACGCTTTTTGCATCATTTTACAAACTAGAACAGAAAAGGGTTATGGAAGTTTTGGAGATGATAGATTTGTCTGAAAAACAAAAGGCGTATGTAAAAAATTTATCGGGTGGGCAACGTCAACGCCTGGCTTTAGGTATTTCGTTAATAAACTATCCTGAGATACTTCTACTGGATGAACCTACAACAGGACTTGACCCCAATGCTCGTAGAGATATCTGGCGCATCCTGTTAAACCTTAAAAGAGAAAAAAACACATCTTTAATCCTAACTACCCATTATATGGAGGAGGCGGAACAACTGTGTGACAGGATTATAATTATTGATCATGGAAAAGTCCTGGCAAGGGGTACGTTGGATGAACTATTGAAAGGGTGCGGGGCCAAAGAGATTATTGAAA
>JBNLCS010000928.1:0-4404 GCA_050303935.1 Bacteroidales bacterium | reverse complement strand
GTCCCGTTCGATGTGAATACCTGATATTTTGATGAGTTTTCAATACCGCTAAATTGAATAAAATCGTTGGTCCTTGTTGGAAACACATTAATGGATATGGGGGTTAAATTTTCTTCACCTTCGGCATTTTTAAGTATGGGATACGGAAGGGTTGCAATTTTTGGACAAACAATATCATGGTCAACCGGCATTTCAATTTCTTTTAATTTTATTTGTTCAAATGGTGTGGATGATGAATAATCTTCAATTTCCATCTTTTCTATCTCAATCTCTTTCATTGGTAATTCAATAATTGCATCATGGCACCTCCTTTTGGTAATATCATATGTTTCAACAATCCAGGGTGAGTAAACGGATTTTTTTGAATAGCTATTTGAGAACCCTGCTGCAGCTATACCATCTTTCTTATTATTAACAATTAGCGCTGCAATGTAATCTGTTCCTTCATCCCCAAATATCCTGTTTTCTACAGGCTTACCATTCATTTCTGCTTTAAAAACAAAACCATCGTACGATGATGCTGAGTTAAATTTATAGCCCGTATAATAACCACCTACATAGATATTGTCTTTGGTAGTTGTCACTTTATCCCCAACTTCCAGCGTGTTTTTGCTTGATAACATGTCGTACCTTTTTGCCCAGTTTATCCATCCGCCATACCAATCAGATTCAATTAACAACACATCATTATATAGGACCTTGGGCTCAGACGTATATTTGCATTCAATCCGGCCTGATATAAGAAGTTTACCTGAAGGTGATAATGCCAGCCCCATTCCAAATTCACGATACGATAATTTTTCATCATTCTTTAATCCATACAAGTAGCTGTACATTAAAGCCCCATTGACCAATATTCTTGAAACTAATACATCCTCGTATTTTTGTGAATATTTAAGCCCGGTACCAACAACAATAAAATTTAATGTTTCGGTAGGAGATTCAACATCACGGATTTGAATAATTTCATTGTATTCATAATTATCGGATGTACCAAAAGTAAACGTTCGATTTTCCCAAACAGGTATACCCTTTATATCAGTTGCCAGGATTACCCCTTGTCTTGACCCTTCTTTATAGGACATACCACAAGCAATGTATTTTGGTTCTGTATCTTCTTTACTAATCACTTCTACAACCGAATTTAAGCGAATTATGGATGTATATACAACGATCCATACAGGTGAAGCATTTTTATCAAACTTGGCAAGATATGCCCCGGAAATTTTTGATGTTCTCACTTGTCCGCATGATATATAGCTGCCATCAGAAGTTCTTTCCGTGTCATATGTTACAATTGATCCTGATTCCTGTATAATATAAGCCCGGTTAAACTGAACATTAAAATTATTATCAAGTTTAATTGCTGATAATGCGATTGTTTTTAACGCATTACCCGTATTGGCAATCATTAAATAACCATCATTTTTAATATCTGAAGTGAGTGTATAATTTTTGGTAGGATTTAAATCATAATTATGAGGATAAACTGCCTGATAATTATATATGTATTGTCCCAACATACATGTTGAAGTTAACCATGTTAACATGAATAATAATACAAAAATTTTACTTTTTTTCATAGTGTGTTTTTTTTAATTGTACCTACTCTATTGAAGGATTTTCGGTATTCTCCTACATTTAAATTTTTTATTTAGGCCTTAATTCATTATATGCACGTGAAGCCTAACTATAATTGTAATTCATTTTGCGGTCAACCACTTGATTTTTGATATTTGTCATGAATAGAATTCATGCAGCTACGTTTCAATAACTGAATGAATTTATCATTATAAAAGGGTAGGTTGTTCAATTTTAAAGCAAGGCTCAACAAACTACTAATACATTGCAATATCCTTTTGATAACGCATATAAATTAACGTCTTCTTGTTATTATAACTTAAGTGGTTTATTTAAAACAATAGTTCTTTACAACCAGCTACTAAATATAAATAAGGATAAAAACATTTGGGATACTTCAGAATGTGTTTTGATTTCATGATTTTTTAATTTAAGTTTTAAACTTTGGGGTTATGTATTTCTTTGTTAACTGTTTAATTGATTTTTTCAATTACATAAAATTAAAAAATTATATCCAGAAAAATGTTTTAAACAAAATATCATTGCAACGATTTTGACTAACTCATTTGAAAATGTTATAAAATGAAATTTTTGTTATTTAAAATAACATGGAATATATAATTCCATAAAATATTCATTTAATAAACAAGTGTTCATTGGTAGAAAGATCGAAAAACACAACCAGGTTTGCCACCCAATCGAAGAAATAAACAAGTAGGTAAGTAGGTTTGGAGGTTTCCAAACGAGTAAATGCTATCTGTATAATGATTTTTTCCATATTGAAGAACCTTCGAAATTGAAGAGTGAAAAGCCATTGTTAAAATTGTGCAAATAGACGCATCCAATCAGTCCAGATTTATTGTATTTAAAGATTTATTTTATTAATTTAATTAGATTAAACTTTTAATACTGACAGAGATATGAAAAAAATTATGGTAACTATTGGTTTCATCTTGTTTGTAATGAATCCATTAGTTAATGCCCAGGAACGTACTATCGAAGGCACAGTAACTAGCAATGAGGGGAAACCGTTGGAAGGCGTTACTGTGGTAGCTGAAGGGACTGAATTGTCAGCAAAAACTAACGATAAAGGTTACTACGAGATTAAACTAGTCCCCGAATCGGTACAAACATTAAGATTCTCTCATCCCAACATGGAGAATGCCAGTGCAACTGTTGGTATATATAATACTATAGATGTTAAGATGGTTAAAATTGGTTCATTGGAAATAAGTGAATACTCGTTGGAAGATTTATTACAAATGGAGGTAATAACTGCTTCAAAAAAAGCAGAAAAAAGTACAGATGCACCAGGTATAATTTTCACAATCACCAAGGAAGAAATAAAGTATTTTGGAGCAAACAACTTAAGTGATGTGCTTGAAAGGGCAACATCTATTCAAAGAATTGGTTCTCATTTATTTCCAAATAATGTTTCTGTAATTCGGGGAGACTTAAGAACACTTTATGATAATCATATATTGATCCTCATTGATGGTATCCCCATTAGAGATGGAATTACAGGTGGTATAAATTCACCTGTTTATCAGGGGTTTCCCGTTGAATTAATTGAGAGAATTGAAATAATCCGTGGTCCCGGATCAGTTTTGTATGGTACCAATGCATTTGCCGGTGTAATTAATGTTATAACCCAAGAAAACAACCTTAAAAATAAATTAACCGCTGATTTTACCACAGGTTCATTTGGAACAAAAGGAGGTGCCTTGGCCGGTACATTTTCTAAATCAGACTTTAAAGCTAAAATTGGTGCAAAAATAGATGACATTAAAGGCTGGGAATATAAGGCAATAACCGTTCGGCCCGGATCTGATAATTTACCAATTGATAAAAAATTTGGCAGACAAAATATTGGACTTGTTTCTGATTTATCATATAAAGGAATCTCTTTATTTGGATTTTACATCAATGAAAATCAAGATATGGCAGGCATCCTTCCTTATACCCCTTTCGCGGGTGAAAACAATATTTCCCGTTTGTTATTGAATTTAGGTTACTCATATGAATTTAGTGAATCATGGGAAACTTCCTTTAACATATTATATAACAGTTCTGACATGAAATTAGGTGACGAAGCACAAATTCCCTTTGATCATCAGGAAAATGACGATTATTTAGCCGAGATAACCGTTAATGGTAAACCGTTAAGAAACCTGAACCTTGTGGTTGGCGGAGTACTTGATTCAAGAAATAAAAATAATATAGGGCCAAATGATGCCATTCCTATTACATACAATCAAATACATTTATCTGCATATATTCAAGGCGATTACAGGCCTGTTAAATTTTTAAAAATGATAGCAGGGGTACAACTTAACAAACCCGATGTTGGCGATTTAGACCTGGTTCCCAGGTTAGGTGCAATTTTTGATTTTAATGAAAATATTGGTATTAAAACATTGTATGCAAGTGCTTTCAGATCCCCTTGGCCAATCGAACAATTACTTGAAAACCCGGCTATTGTTGGAAACCCTAATTTAACACCTGAAAAAATACGAACATTGGATATCCAGTTATTTTACACATCAAGAAATGCAGAAGGATCTGTAACATATTACAATAGCGCTTACTCTAACTCAATTTCCAGGGCACCGCTATCAGATACGATACCTAATGTATTTACTTATATAAATCAAGGGGAATTACATATGAACGGATTTGAATTTGAAGGAAAAGTGACTGTATCTTCAAATATATTTGTTACAGGCTCTGCCACGATTCAAAACAATGCTGACGAAGATCAGGTTCCGGTTTATATTCCAAAATTTATGGGGAAAATTGGTTTATTTTATAAAACAAATGTTG
>JBNLCS010000927.1:0-5284 GCA_050303935.1 Bacteroidales bacterium | reverse complement strand
CGTATACCAACCATATTGGCCACCAGGAATCATTCGGTTGTTTTCGGTGCCATTCGGGAACACATGTAAGCGAGGGAGGAGAGACCATTACCAGGGATTGTAATAGCTGCCACACCATTATAGCACAAGGTCCTGAGTATGCTATGGAAAGCGGAACAGTGTACGATTCACTGGAATTTTCGCACCCATATCCGGATGAATACGGTGATGCCTGGAGGGAAATGGCTTGCGCTGAGTGCCATAGCGCATTATATTAACGTCATTGCAAATGATTTAACCCAATGGCACATTTCTGTGGAGCATACATATTTTATCTTAGTGAGTCAATATTAATTTCCACTATTTCTCTATTAAAACAAATGTAGCATTTGTTAACGGTTTACAAAACCAGTATAATTTATGCCATGCTTTTGTGTAGCGTGCCATTGACAACTACCGTTTACACCGATAACTAAAGGAAATTAGCGTTTTTATTTTTAACAGTTAACGTTTTTTAAAATTTTCAGGTTAAATTTTCAAAAGAATATTGTATTTTGCGGATACGTTTATATATGCTATGAGTTATGCCCAATGCGGACAAAAACCATGCTGGTGACGCGTCACTCTTAATATGGAGAAACAGAATCAATATTTGACGCACTTTCCCAAATGGTTTTATACGTCACTTTTTTGTTGACTTAACACTAGTGAGATGAAACCCTCATCCATAAAGTACGCAAAAGGATATGATTAAAAATGAGTCACTTAATGTATTTTTACGCGAATGAATATAGAGAAATATAGTATGCGAAATAAAAAGTATGTATCAATAATAGTACTTGGATATTTTACCGTTATCAATGTTTTTGGACAATGGGAGAATCCGGCAAACCGATATATTGATGCATATAAACAATATTTGGATGCCACTTGTCCTTTAGAAAAAGACAGTATCAAACATTTTGTGTATTTCGCCAGAGACAGGGAAGCTATTCATAATCATGCATTTTTAAAAGTGGAAAGACTTGTTGGTGCTCAAATAATGTATCCTTGGGAATTATTGGAACCCGAAAAGGGAAAGTATGATTTTACTAGTATTAAGGAGGATTACGAATACCTGCTTTCACTTGGAAAAAAATTGTTTATCCAGTTACAAGATGCAACTTTTAATCCTAATTATGTTGGTATACCAGCATATTTATTAACTGAAGAATTTAACGGTGGCGCTAACCCTCAATTTGATGATAATGGGGTAAAAGATGGATGGGTTGCAAAAAGGTGGGATCCAAATGTACAGAATCGTTTTGCTTTATTGTTAAAAGCCTTAGGTAACGAATTTGATGGAAAAATTGAAGGAATCAACTTGCAGGAAAGTGCTATAGGCGTAAACAATGAAATTGATACTACTTTTACACCCGAACTATATACAGAAGGTTTAAAGGTTAATATGCTTGCACTTAAAAAAGCTTTTCCAAAATCAACTACCATACAATATGCTAATTTTATGCCTGGGGAATGGCTCCCATGGGAAGATAAAGGATATCTTCGTTCGATATACAATTATGGGGAAAAAATTGGTGTCGGATTAGGGGGTCCAGACCTTATGATTCGTGCAAAGGGAAATCTTAACCATACCGTAGCTATGATGCATGAAGGAAATTATACTACTCCACTTGGTATTGCGATACAAGATGGAAACTACATTGGAAAAACGGGTACTTATAAGGAATACAATAAACACAAAGATGAAGGACTTGATGGACATGAAAATATTGTTCCATTACTCCATGCTTTTGCCAAAGATTTTCTTAGGGTCAAATACATGTTTTGGGTATGTCAGGAACCTTATTTTAGCGAAGACGTGATCCCATGTTTTACAACTAATGATTAATTTAAATAAATTCACTAACAGGGAAAAAATCAAAAACAATCATTCGGCATTCATCAGTGAATACCCTCTCAATGTTTTTCTGGAAGCCCGGTCAACAAGGGTGAAAAGCTGGTCATACTTGTCTTTTAGGATGGCTTTTTGATGCCCCTTAATTTTTACAATATTGAAGTTAAATTGGTTTATGCGTGTATAAAACTCCTGATAAAGCTTGTGGTTGTTAATATCCTTTCCGGTCCTTGTTTTATAATGGTTTTTATCAAGTTTATTTTTTCTTTCCGGTAATCTTAAAATATTTTGTGAATCTGTATAAATGGTAAGATTGATGGTGTTTTTGGGGATTTTATCAAAAGCTTGTAAGATAGTTTGTATTTCCAGTTTGGTTGAAGAAGTATTATCAAACCTGATGGTTTCAACCAGTTCTTTTGCAATTTCAATTGAGATGTTGGGGTCATCAACAAATAAAATAGCTCCAAAACCTGTTTTTGTTATTGTATTTACACTTCCATCTGTGAATAAATGAATTGTTTGGGTGCGATCCATAAGGGTAAAATTATAATAAAACCTGATTTCAGCAAAGGTCTAATATTTTTCACTGAAAATGTTTGGGGAATAAGTTTAACCCCAATTTAGAAAATTTCTCAATTGGGTGAAGTATGAAACCTGATGAGATGATTTATACCGCTATTCTTTTAATTTGCGAAAAAAAACTAGCGGTATATCTGGTTCTATGCAGCTTTTGTTTCACAAAATTGCCAAAAACCAGTATACTTTATCTAATCTGCAAGGAAATACTAATTATTATTAAATAATCTTAAATTAATAAATCATATAAAGTCTTTATTACTAATATTGGATGAAAAACTAATACCTTAATTTATATATTCTTGATTTCATGAAAAAAATTGTAATTATTTTATCGCTGATATTCTATTTTCAATACGCAGAAACTCAAAATTACACCATAAGTGGTTTTGTTGAGGATGCCACTACAAGTGAAAGACTAATAGGGGCATCGGTATACAATTCTGATCATGTTAAACTAGGGGTTGCTTCTAATAACTACGGGTTTTATAGCTTAACTATTCCATCCGGAAGGACCAGTCTTACATGTACTTATATTGGTTATGTGACAGCAAAAAAAGAATTTTACCTTACAAAAGATACCGTGATCAATTTAAGACTTGAACCAGTGCTTCTGATTGATGAAGTTGTAGTATCCGGTAAGAAAGATTATGTAAAAGATAATCAGATGGGATTAATTGAGGTTCCTCTTAAAACAATAAAAAAATTACCGGTTATTTTTGGAGAAACCGATATTATGAAGTCGGTACAGATGATGCCCGGTATAAAAGGTGGGGTGGAAGGTACCAGTGGTATTTATGTGCGAGGCGGCAGTCCTGATCAAAACATGATACGTATTGATGGTGTACCCGTGTATAATATAAACCACCTGTTTGGTTTCTTTTCGGTGTTTAATTCAGACGCTATCTCAAATTTTGATATAATAAAAGGTGGTTTTCCTGCCCGATACGGGGGGCACCTTTCTTCAGTTATTGATGTAAGAATGAAAGAGGGGAATATGAAAGAATTCCAAACATCGTACAATATTGGATTATTGTCTTCCAGCCTTATGACGGAAGGGCCTATTGTAAAAGACAAGTGTTCTTTTATGGTATCTGCCCGTCGTTCATATCTTGATTTAGTGGTTGTACCTGCCGAATGGATCTATTCAAAAATAAGTGATAGTTTTGACAAATTTACAGCCGGTTACTTTTTTGGTGATATAAATGCAAAAATAAACTATAAATTTTCAGATAAAGATCGTTTATACCTGAGCTTATATACCGGAAAAGATAAACTATATGCCAATATTGGTGACAAACTATTTGGTTATGTGGATAAGAACAAATACAAAATGACCTGGGGCAATATGGCTACCGCTATGCGCTGGAACCATATTTTTTCACCTAAATTATTTGCCAATACTTCATTAACGTATTCTAAATTCCATTACGGGATTGGACAAACTGAATATTCTAAAAGCAATTTTCAAGGTAATGAAATCCAATTTGAAAATGATGCTTCGTACCAAAGCAGTATAAATGATTTAGCCGCGAATATTGATTTAAACTATATATTTTCTCCTTATTATAATTTAAAGTTTGGTATGTCGGGCATATACCATATGTTCAATCCCGGAATATCTGTTTCAAAGCAATCAACGAATAATTATACAGAAATTGATACAACCTATGGCAATAAGATACTTTCAGCCAATGAATTTTCAACATATATTGAAAATGATATTAAAATAGGGGAAAGGATATCATTAAACATTGGTGCACGAATAGCTACCTTTGGTATTCGTGATACCCTTTACTTCTCACCGGAACCAAGAATTTCAATCAGGACTTTAATAACCGATAATTTTTCAATTAAGGCAAGCTATTCAAAAATGAAACAATACATAAACCTGCTTACTTCAACAACAGTTGGTTTTCCTACGGATATATGGGTCCCGGCAACCAAAATTGTACTGCCGCAAAATTCAACTCAATATTCGCTTTCATTCAATTTTAACTTGTTTAACAAGTACGATTTAATTATTGAAGGTTATTATAAAGACATGAATAACCTGGTAGAGTATAAAGAAGGGGCCAGTTTGTTTTTAGAATTTGACGATATTGAAGTGAAAGATGCTGAAATGTGGGAAAGTAAGGTGACACAGGGTATTGGTTGGTCATATGGTACCGAAATTATGTTACGCAAGGATATTGGTAAACTTACAGGTTGGGCTGGATATACCTTGTCCTGGGCCAACAGAAAATTTGATGATATTTCTGATGGAAAAGTTTTCCCGTTTACGTATGATAGAAGACATGATATTTCAATTGCATGCACGTATAAGCTAAATGAAAAAGTGGATTTCGGGTTAAACTGGGTTTTTAGTACTGGAAACGCGATGACACTTTCCACGGCAAATTATATGAGCTATGTTGATCAGCAGGAGTTCTTCAATTCAATACGATATAATGACGGTGAAATACCGTCGTATCATGAATCAACAGATTATTATGGAAAAAGGAACAATTTCAGGATGCCATCTTATCACCGGCTCGATTTGGGAATAAATCTAACAAAAGAGAAAAAACGCGGTTCAAGAATTTTAAGTATAGGTTTATATAATGCTTACTGTCATATGAACCCGTTTGTGGTTGATGTATATGAAAATTATGAAAACGACAGGTTCGTTAACAAAAGTGTATATGCGTATGGTTTGTTTCCTGTAATCCCTTCAATTTCATATCATTTTAAGTTTAAATAAGATTAATACATAATAGAAATGAAAAAATTGCATACATACCTAATGTTATTTGGTTTATTTATACTTTTTTATTCTTGTGAAAAAGAACT
>JBNLCS010000926.1:0-5236 GCA_050303935.1 Bacteroidales bacterium | reverse complement strand
CAGCATCAGCAGGATCAGGCGTATAAGTTGGTGTTAAAGTGGTTCCATTGGTTATTGTACCACTGCCGCTACCACCCACAATGCTCCAGCTTACACTTGACTGGTTAGTGGCCGCTGCTGTACTTACAGTAAACGGGCTGTCAACGCATGTGTTGTCATCAGCGCCGGCATTGGCTGTTGGTGTATCTTCAACGGTCAGTACCATATCATCTGTAGTAGAAGCACAAGGGGCATTACCATTGACAGTCAAACGCAATGTCACTGCATTCCCAGCATCTGCAGGATCGGGTGTATATGTAGGAGTCAGCGTCGTACCATTTGTGATCGTGCCACTTCCGCTGCCACCCACTATGCTCCAGCTTATGCTTGACTGGTTCGTTGCCGAGGCAGTGCTCACGGTGAAGGCTTTGTCAACACATGTATTGTCATCGGAACCAGCATTTGCAGTGGGGGCTGCCACAACTGTCAGGGCCATATCATCGGTTACCGGGTCGCAATTGGAGTTTCCGTTTACGGTCAGCCTTAAAGTAACAATGTTGCCAGCATCAGCAGGATCAGGCGTATAAGTTGGTGTTAAAGTGGTTCCATTGGTTATCGTTCCACTGCCGCTACCACCTACTATACTCCAGCTTATGCTTGACTGGTTGGTAGCCGCTGCTGTACTTACAGTAAACGGACTGTCGACACACGTGTTGTCATCAGCGCCGGCATTGGCTGTTGGTGTATCTTCAACTGTTAAAACCATATCATCCTGGGTTTGGTTACAGTTAGAATTACCAAAAACAGTCATACGTAAAGTGACTGAACTCCCGGCATCAGCAGGATCAGGTGTGTATGTCGGCGTAAGGGTTGTCCCATTTGTGATCGTACCGCTACCACTTCCTCCAACAATACTCCAGCTAATACTTGAATAATTGGTAGCTGAAGCTGTGTTTATTGTAAACGCTTTATTTACACAGGTATTGTCATCAATACCAGCATTTGCTGTAGGTGTATTTTCAACTGTCAATATCATATCATCCGTAACGGGATCACAGTTGGAATTTCCGTTTACGGTTAGACGTAATGTCACTGCATTTCCTGCATCAGCAGGATCAGGTGTATATGTAGGAGTTAAAGTTGTTCCATTCGTAATTGTTCCACTGCCGCTACCTCCAACGATGCTCCAGTTTACACTTGAATAATTCATTGCCGATGCTAAGCTTATTGTAAACGCCTTATCCACGCATGTATTATCGTCTAATCCTGCATCTGCAGAAGGAGTTGCTTCAACGGACAGGTTCATATCATCGGTTACGGGATTACAATTGGAACTACTGTTTACAGTGATTCTCAAGGTTACTATATTCCCTGCATCTGTGGGATCAGGAGTGTACGTTGGTATTAATGTTGTTCCATTGGTTATAGTACCATTGCCACTGCCTCCAACTATGCTCCAACTCAAACTGCTATAATCAGTTGCAACGGCAGTGCTAACGGTGAATGCTTTATCCACACAGGTATTGTCATCAGAACCCGCATTGGCAGTAGGGGTTGCAACAACCGATAGATTCATATCATCAGTAATAGGATCACAATTGGCATTCCCATTAACTGTTAATCTTAATGTTACGATATTTCCTTCATCAGCAGGATCTGGTGTGTATGTTGGAGATAGTGTTGTACCATTGGTTATTGTACCGCTACCACTTCCTCCGACGATACTCCAGCTTACACTTGAGTAATTGGCAGCTGAAGCCGTGCTTATTGTAAAAGCATTACTTACACAAGTATTATCGTCCACACCGGCATTGGCTGTAGGAATGGAAACAACAGACAGGTTCATATTATCAATGACAGGGCTACAATTGGCATTCCCATTAACTGTCAATCTCAATGTTACGGTATTTCCTTCATCAGCAGGGTTTGGTGTATAAGTTGGGGTAAGTGTTGTTCCGTTGGTTATCGTGCCGCTACCGCTTCCTCCAACGATACTCCAGTTCAGATTTGCATAGTTTGTAGCTGTTGCAGTAGAGATTGTAAACGCTTTATCTATACAGGTATTCTCATCAGCCCCGGCATTTGCTGTAGGACTTGAAACAACGGATAGGTCCATATCATCAGTAACTGGATTGCAATTGGCATTCCCGTTTACGGTTAATCTTAAAGTCACAGTATTTCCTTCATCGGCAGGATCAGGAGTGTATGTCGGGGTCAAAGTTGTTCCATTGGTAATTGTACCACTACCGCTACCACCAAAGATGCTCCAGCTCACACTTGTGTAATTGGTTGCAGATGCTGTAGAAATTGTGAACGCCGAACTAACACAAGTGTTATCATTGATTCCTGCATTGGCAGTTGGGGGTGCTGCGACTGTTAAGGTCATGGCATCAACAGCGTCTACACAAGATCCGTTTCCCGATGCTGTCAGTGTCAGGGTAACAACACCACTTGTCCCAGCTTCCGGGGTATATACAGGTTGTAATGCATTGGCATTATCAAAACTACCGTTTGCCGGGCCGTCATCCCATGTTAATGTGCCATAATTGCCGGCTGATGGTGGGGTGCCCGATGTTGACAAATCAAATGCCACGTCCTGGCAGGTCTCTTCATCGCTCCCTGCACTCGCACTGGCAGCGGCAGTGACTGTTAAGGTCATGGCATCAACAGCGTCTACACATGATCCGTTTCCCGTTGCTGTCAGTGTCAGGGTAACAACACCACTTGTCCCAGCTTCCGGGGTATATACAGGTTGTAATGCATTGGCATTATCAAAACTACCGTTTGCCGGGCCGTCATCCCATGTCAATGTGCCATAATTGCCGGCTGATGGTGGGGTGCCCGATGTTGACAAATCAAATGCCACGTCCTGGCAGGTCTCTTCATCGCTCCCCGCACTCGCTGAAGGAGGATCATATACCGTAACATCAATATACGATGTATCAATACAACCTAAATTATCTGTGACTTCTAACGCCAAATTATAAACACCAGCCTGATTGGCAGTAAAATTTGTATTTAAAATATTGTTTGGTGACGTTTTCGAATTATCACCTACTGTCCAATCGTAAGAAGTAAATATTCCTGAACCTCCTGAAACAGAGTTAGAAAAAGTAAAATCCTCATTTAAACATACATTATGTGGATTGCTTGGAGTAAAACTAACTAATATTGGATCAGGTCCACCAATTGTAATATTCCATGATTTAATAACACCTCCAAAAAAGCTTATAACTCTTAATAAATATGTTTTCTTTTCCAGAATTGGTTGTGATGTCCAGGAGGTATCAATAGGTCCGGCTGTAGCATCAACAAGAGAAAAACCATCATATAAAAAGTATTCATATCCTTCTCCTGATGTTGCACCATCAGAAATATGTACCTCAATTTGACCATTACTATTATAATGACACGGTGAAACATCAGTAATTACTGTAGATGTTGTGTCGAATTGACCATATATAATTACAGGAATTAATAATATGATTGATATCAGAAGTGATTTAATGCGCATCATTTTATTTTTCTCTTTGTGAAAAAGTTAACCTAATCCTAACTTGTGTTTACGATATAAAACTTACATTTGTTTCAAACCTAAACACTTTTAACTTGCCTAAACTCAACGAATTTAGGTTTTTCCAAAAAAACTTATAAAAAAGTTTTCAACAATTTGCCTTTCATCAAGTTACGAAAAAAAGGTTGCCTAAGGTTACGTTTTTTCTATTAAATTTCAGATAAGCATGTATTTTTTACACCCACCGGAACAAAAAATTAAATAGCGTACAATCAAAAACAACAGCGAATTACCTGTTGTCCAATCAGTTCATTATTTTTTCTGCCCAAACAATAAGGATAACAACTAAATTATATTGGTTCTTTAAGGATTTAAAAACTGTTTGAATGTTATCTTTCGGTAATAATCAATTTGCTAAATCTGCTCAGCGAAACAGGTTCCAAAACATATCATTTTAAACATAAAACTCTCGAAAAGAATAATATACAATGGGATTTTACGTATCACTACCAACCATTATCAATCCTCCATTTTATTTTTATAAAACCGTTTTTTTTGCTACCTTATAATAATTTTTAGTTGGCACCGGATGAAGCACAATGAACATACTTCCGCTGATTTAGATGTAAAAGACATTATCCCCCTCAATGATATTGAAGGAATGTTAAGTAATTTTTATCAACTTACCGGTTTTGGCTGTCGTATGGTTGATACTAAAGGAAACGAACTTTTCTCCATTGGAAAATTTCCTATGTGCAATAACTTTTACCGTGGCAACAAAAAAAAATCGAAAAATTGTACTAAATGTGAGGTGTATAAAAGCAAAACCAATTCATTGAACAAATATGAACTGTTTACCTGTAAGAATGGTATGCACGATCTTGCTGGCAGTATAACCATTAACAACAACGTAGTTGCCACCGTGTTTTTTGGTCCATTTTTTATGAAAAAAAACATAAAAGATGAATCTGAATTTTTAAAACATGCCAATGAAATAGGAGTTGAAGAAGAGATCTTCAAAAAAGTATATCATAACATTCCTATCTGTGAAGAACATACAATTGATAATATCATTAATTTTTATACCCGTTTGACCAATATCATAACCAACCTGGCTTATACAAAAATAGAAGGCATAAATAACGAAAAAAAGAAAAGGAAAGAAACAGAATACATGCTTAAGGAGAGCCAGGAACGGTTAAGCCTTGCGTTGTTAGGTGCTAATGACGGCTTATGGGACTGGAACATGGAAACAAACAAGGTGTATTTTTCACCCCGATGGAAAGAAATGATCGGATATAACGATGATGAAATTAAACATGAATTTTCTGAATGGGAAAAACTGGTCCATCCGGACGACCTGGTAAAAGCAAAACAAGCTTTAAACCAGTTTATCGATAGAAAAATTGATAAATATGAGGTGTATTTCAGGATGCTCCACAAAAAAGGCCATTGGGTGGATATTTTTTCAAGGGCTATTTTGATCAACCGGGGCAAAGAGAACATACCGGTAAGGTTGGTAGGTACCCACTCCGATGTTACCACACAAAAAAAAATTGATGCAGTTTTAAAACAACACGAGGAAAGACTTGAAGCTATTTTTAATAACACAACCGTTGCGCTTACCATAGTTGATAAAGCAGGGAAATATATTTTTTGCAACGATCACTGGACAACAATGACGGGTTACACCACCAATGAAATCCTGCAATTTAGCAATCGGGATTTAACACATCCAGACGA
>JBNLCS010000925.1:0-2060 GCA_050303935.1 Bacteroidales bacterium | reverse complement strand
TTTTAAAAGGGTCTATATTTGAAACACTTTCAGTGACACCTTCTTTAGTAGGTGTAATTAAAGGAATAGTGCCATCGTCATTAAACTCGATTTGTTCTACACATACGGAACGTTTAAAGCCACCACCGCCAGGTAATGCGCCATTGTGATAGAAAAGATAAGTGTTACCTTTATAATCGATCAATCCAGGATGGTTAGTAAATGCCCCTTTATTTTGAATTACGTGCATAATGGTATCTTGATATTGCCATGGTCCGGTGACACTTTCACCAATAGAATAGGCTAAATGTTCAGGAACACCACCTGCCGGGTATAAAAGGTAGTAAAGGCTATTTCGTTTATACATCCATGGTCCTTCTTCATAGGCAGCGGTTCGGCCGTCCTTTTTGATTTTACGGAATCCAAAAGTTTCGGTAGTTAAGTTTTCTTTAACGATTCCCAGTTCCTGATCGTATGATATCATATCTTCGTTAAGCTTCACGTACCAGAGGTTGGGGTTCCCCCAATATAAATATGCCTGGCCATCATCGTCAATAAAAACAGTTGGGTCTATATAACCATAGCCTTCTAGTAATGGTTTCCCTAGGGCATCTTTAAACGGACCTTCCGGATTATCAGATATGGCTACACCAATGGCATTTCCACCGTTTTTTTTATTAATGGGAACATAAAAATAAAATTTACCATTTCGGTATATACATTGACCAGCCCAGGCATCTCCTCTTGACCAGTCAAAATCAGTATACGACAAAACAGCACCATGATCGGTCCAATTTACCATATCTCTAGATGAATAACACCTCCAGTCGTTCATGGTGAAAAAGTTTCTTACCGTAGAATCTTCGTCATGTGTTGTGTAAAGGTAAACAGTTCCATTATGTACCATTGGGGCGGGATCGGCTGTATAATTAGTTTGTATAATTGGATTTTGTGCCCTAATTACCGTATTCATGCCAATTATCAGCATACAAATAACATACATTCTAAAGGATTGCTTCATTTTATAATTCTTTTGAGGTTTATATTTACTTTTAAATTATTTTCATCCATATAATAATATCATTCTGATACTTAACCACAATAAAACCTGAAAAGGTTTCTTATATTCCCATTTTATTACTTACACAATATAATATTTTTGGGATCATTTGCATATATTTTTCTTAACATTTTTTGTTTGAGGTTATATCTAATTTAGAATGCATAGGTGAGTTTTATTAATTTTGTTGAAATGTGATTGCTTGTTTTTTTTTAGTTTGTCAGAAAAGTAAACAATTACACCATTAAAATAGCTAATCCCAGTATTGCTGATAACAATTTTCATAGATAATGCTTGCCCCCCTCCTTGAATTTAAACAGTCTATTAAATACTTAGAGAGGGGGGATGGCAAGCAAAATTCTAAATCATTAATAAATATTTTTTGAACTATATAACTTTCTAATCTGCTTTCCCACTTATTCTTTCCATTACTACTACTATTGCGAAAACTTTATTACAACTTTGTTTGTAATAAAAACACTGTCAGAACCATCAGACATTATCCAGGATTTAGGTTAGTAAATATCCTGATGCTTTGCAAGTCCTGGCAGTGCAGTGCAGTGGTGAATAAAAATAATGCAAATTAGATTTAAGTTGTCCTTATTTATAATGCATTGATATTCATATGATAATCAATCTCTTGTTTGTTTTTAGAAAAGGTTTACATATTAAATGTTGTAATAAAATGGGATTGGCATATGACTTATTCTTTTCATTCCATTTTTTATAATGGTTTAACTTCATGAAAATCAGAAACGGAATGGAAATACAATAAGATAGCCAATCCCATAATTTATAGATGTTTTATTCTTTTATGAATTTACCTTTATAAAAGTTGCTATTTTCCTTAATATCAACAAAATAGATACCTTTTTCAAAGTTGGCAACATTCAAGAAAGAAGAGCTTATAACTTTTTCTTCAACTAGCTGACCTGTAATATCATATATTCTTACAACAGCATCTTGAAAATCTTTGCTAAAATTCAACACATCCATAACTGGATTTGGGAATGACCGAAGA
>JBNLCS010000924.1:0-7793 GCA_050303935.1 Bacteroidales bacterium | reverse complement strand
TTTTGGTAATCCGGTTGTTTCGGTATCAAATATCAAATACATTAAAAACCTCCTTATTTACGTTTTTACAAAATTACTTGTTTAAAAAGTGAAAAAACAGAAATGTTGATAAATTGAGGATAAGTATTTTTAGGTGGGGTGAGTTTCCTTTTCAAAAAACCTATTAAAAATAATTGTACTAATACGTTGTTTTTTGTAAGGATTTTTTACACTTTCTGTCTAGTAGGATTTATTGATCGTTGCAAACCGGGAATTACTCTAAATTGTTCAATAGTTTCAACGAAAATTCTATTTTTTTCAACATTTCTTTCATGTTTATATTCGGTTGCCTTATACATTTGTTTTTACTACTAATTATTAAAAACTAATCAAATCATGAAAAATTACAAACCTATTCGGGTAGCACTATTCTTGTTACCCCAGTTATTTTATTCAATTTGGTGTTATGGTCAGTCAACTACTGTCCGAGGTGTTGTTACCGATGAATCCGAATCACCACTAGTTGGTGTTAATGTAGTAATTCAGGGAACAAATTCCGGAACGGTGACTGATGTAAATGGCGCATATCAGATTGAAGCTTCACCTGAATCCACCCTTTCCTTTTCTTTTGTTGGGTACAATTCTCAAAATGTTACGGTAGGAAACCAAACTGAGATTAATATTACATTGGTTGCAGATATTACGCAGCTAGAAGATGTTGTAATTATTGGTTATGGGACACAACCAAGACAAAATTTAACCGGTTCTGTAGCCAAGTTGGACCAAGAAAAAATTGAATTGAAACCCGTTAGCAGTATTGAATCGGCTTTGCAAGGCCAGGTTGCAGGTGTTTCTGTAGTGAATACAGGTAGTCCGGGTACGGCACCAACAGTGCGTATTAGAGGAATTGGTTCTCTAAATTTTAGTGCCGATCCACTTTACGTAATTGATGGTGTCCCTGTAGGCAACCTCAATAACTTTGATATCAAAGACATTGAATCTGTTTCTATTTTGAAAGATGCTGCTTCGGCTGCTATTTATGGATCACGCGCAGCAAATGGTGTTGTTCTTATAAAAACAAAATCGGGAAAAACTTCTGAAAAACTTTCCTTAAATATTGATGCCTCCTATGGTGTTCAAAACGCCTGGAAAAAACTTGATCTTTTAAACAGGGACGAATACATTCAATATGGCACAGAATTGCTTACCAATGCGGGAACACGTTTACCATATCGGTTTGAAAATATGGATGAACCAATTTATGAAGGTGCAACACAAACATATGCCCAGACTGAAACAGACTGGCAGGAAGAGATGTTCCGTACCGCGCCCATTGTGCAGTTGAATGTAAACCTATCAGGCGGCAACGAAAACAGCCGGTTATACACTTCTTACGGTCGATACTCCCAAGAAGGTATTATGTTAGGGACAGATTATAACAGGCATAGTTTCAGGATTAACTCTGATAGTAAACTGAATAAATATGTTACTATAGGAGAAAACCTTAAAGCATCATACAGTGAGATGTCCAGGCAACGTGTTGATGGCGGACGTACACTGGTAAAACACATTGTTAACAATGCCCCTTTTGTTCCAGTTTACAACCCCACGAATATAGGAGGTTACGGTGGAACCGCAAATACCGATGGAAGTGATGCCCCAAACCCCGTGCGCATTGCTGAAATGGATATTGACCAAACAAATATTGTTAACCTTGTGGGTAATGCATATGCTGAAATACGATTTACAAACTGGTTAAAGTACCGATCAAGCTTTGGATTGGAATATACCGCTGACAGACATATCATACGGTTGCCCATATATGAAGAAGGTTATAACCAGCGTGTTAACAATGAGTTGACCGATAACCGTTTTACCTTTTATTCACCGGTTATCACCAATCAATTAACCTTTAATCAATTATTTGGTAAACACCTGATTAATGCAGTGGCCGTAGCCGAACAGCAAAAGACCAAAAAATATATTTTGAACGCAAGTGGTGATCAGGAAACCAATGAAATTGACGAATTAATAGGTTCAACCGGACAAACCCTTGATGGAACGGTTGAATACACTGTATTACAATCCTATGCTGGAAGGTTAAATTACGCATACGATAATAAATACCTTGTAAATTTCTCCATTCGTAGAGATGGTTCCTCCGTTTTTGCCCCAGGCAAAAGATGGGGGTCTTTCCCTGGTGCTTCAGCTGGTTGGGTTATCAGCAGGGAAAGTTTTTTCGAAAATGTTAACATAATTTCTAATTTGAAGTTAAAGGCAAGTTACGGAACCCTTGGGTTTAACGGTGTTTCCGCATACCCCTGGCAAACCGTTGTTAGTACAACCACCACAGCCGTATTTAATAATAATTATGAAGATAATGTTGGTGCTTTTTTTGATAATTTACCCAATAAAGGATTAGAATGGGAAATTACCACCATGTCTAATTATGGTTTTGACCTGGCACTACTAGATAATACAATTACTCTCTCCGCGGAATATTTTTTACGTGAAACGGATAATCTAATAGTTAATAATCCATTGCCTTCTTCTTTAGGATATGCCCAAGACCCTCCAACCAATATTGGTGCAATGAAGAACTGGGGTTATGAAATTTCTGCAGGATATAACAAGAGAATAGGTGACCTTCAATTTTCTGTAGACGGTAACATAAGTTTCATTGACAATGAAGTTATTTCTGTAAGTACAGGACTCCCAACTATAGATAGAGGAGGTGTTACTTCTGACTATGGTGGAAGTTTCATTACAAGAACAGAAAAAGGTTATCCTATACAGGGGTTTTATGGGTGGATTGTTGAAGGTCTTTTCACACAAGCCGAAATTGATGCTTTTGACCCTGAAAATCCTTACCAACCAAATGCTGCAGCAGGTGATATTAAATTTAAGGATATTAATGGCCTTGATGAAGATGGAGAGCTGACTGGTCAACCTGATGGTATCATAGATGAAGCTGATCGTGATTATATTGGAAATCCACTACCTGATTTCACGTATGGATTAAACTTAAACGCAAGTTATAAAGGATTTAATGCTTCCGTATTTATTCAAGGTGTACAAGGCAATGAAATTTACAATGGGACCAAAGTTCTTACACAAGGCATGATGCGTTTATTTAATGCTGATAAAGCAGTTCTTGATGCATGGACACCTACTAATACAAATACAGATATCCCCAGGGCTGTAAACGGAGACCCCAATGGTAATGCACGTATTTCTGACAGGTTTGTTGAAGATGGTTCGTATATGAGGGTGAAAAACTTTCAACTTAGTTACAATATACCACAAAGTACGGTGTCAAACTTGTTCAAGGGTTCGGTTTCCAGAATAAATATTTATATTACCGGCCAAAACCTATTAACTTTTACAAAATATACCGGATATGACCCTGAAATAGGTATGTCTAAAAATTATTCAGGTGCTGAAAATGCTAATTTACTGCAAGGGGTTGACTTTGGCTTCTATCCACAACCCAGGACATTTATTGGCGGTATTAATGTTACATTCTAAACGCTCATGAAATTATTAACTTTAAAACAGATTAAAATGAAAATCAAATATATTTTATCTATTATAATGGTTTTGATGCTCGCTATATCATGCGATGAAAGCCTTTTAGACCAAAATGATCCTAATCGGATTACATCCGATCAATATTTTAATAGTGCAGAAAGATTAACCTTTGCCACAAACGCTATTTATTCCCAGTTTCTAGGTTCTGACCTTTGGGGCCGCATGATGCAATATCTTTCCGATGGCCGTGCTGATGAACACGCTGCTGGCGGTAGTCAACTTGAAGTTCATAATCTTAAAATACTTAATGGGACCTATGATAATAGCAATTTCCCGATTAATGCCGGTTGGAGAGGTTTCTATAGGGTTATTCACAGGTCAAATGTTGTTATTGAGTATGGGCCTGAAATTGAAGATATTAGTGAAGAAATGTTAAATCAACGTATTGCTGAAGCTAAATTCCTGCGTGCTTATGCGTATTATTATTTACATGTTCTTTGGGGAGAAATACCTATCTATACAAAAATTGCGGGAGCATTAGAAGATGCAAAACCTGTTTCTCCTGAATCAGAACTTTATGCATTGTTAGAAAAAGACTTAACTGAAATCCAAGGTGATCTTAAATGGGTTTATACCGGAGATGATGCAGGACGTGTAAACAAAGGAGCTGCCAAATTATTACTTGCCCGCGTTTTGATGCACCAGGGAAAATATACGGAAGCAAGAACCGTTTTAGAAAGCATTTATAAAAATGGCCCATATAAGCTAGTCCCCAATTATGCTGACAACTTCATGGAAGAAACCGAATACAACGCGGAATCTATTTTTGAAATAGGATTTGCCGGTACGGGTTTTAACTGGTCTGAGGATGGCAACTCTTTGTCTGACCGGTCTAATGTTTTATTTCAAGACTATAGTCCCGTTGCCTGGAGAAACATGATCCCATCGGATGCATTACTTGCCAATTTTGAACGCCCATCCAACGGTGATGCTAAAGAAGATCCCCGGATGAGAGAAACGGTTTACTTTTCAGGGGATACATTTGGTGATCCGGCTGAACCCAAGGTGCTTACAGCAGATATGCAAAATGGTTACACATCTATTTTTGATGGCGATACGATCAAGTGCAGTTGGAAAAAATATTCACCCATGTATAAATTAGACCCAGGTGGATATTATAACTCTAACATAAATTACCGTACAATGCGTTACGCTGAAGTCCTTATTAAACTAGCAGAGTGTGAAAACGAAGTTGGTACACAAGCACAGGCCATTGTTTACATGAATGAAATTCGTGCACGGGACAGCGTTGCTATGCCCCCTTATCCCACTTCTAATTATCCTTGCGACTCCTATGACGAAGTAATGCGTGCCATTATGCATGAATCAATGGTTGAATTTTCAAATGAAAAATTAAGAGTCCTTGAACTTGCCCGCTGGAGAAAAAATAATAAATTCTCAACCTTGAACCCTGATCCTGTTGCATATATCGTAGCAGATCCGAGCAAGGCTTTTTTACCATATCCTCTTGAAGAAGTTACTTCAAATACGAATATTGAATAAGTTTGAAAAAATAATTTTTTATAAATAAGTAATATAAAAATCCGGTAGATAATGTAACGTTCTACCGGATTTTTTATGTCTAAATGGACTAAAGCTACTTTTCAGCATAATGACAATATATCACAGTTTCAACCTTTTCTGTTAACGATTCAAGCATCGTAATATCAGGCTCATTTATAAATTTGCTCTGCTGTGATTCTAATTCCTTTGTTACTTCTTTCACTTGTCCTACTTATATACTATATTAAGACCATTAAGATAAAAGTTTTTGTGTGTTTCAAAAATTCAATACCCTAATACCTTCAACATTTGTTCCCCATATCTTCTGCCAAATATTCGATATCCCTCAGCATTAAAATGCAGATTATCCCTCTTACTTGGGCATCCACTTGACGAAATTACGTATGAATTGGGGATTTTTTCTGGCAGAGTAGCTATTATTTCATTCATTCCAGCACATACACCGTTTTGATCCGCATTTACTGTTTCGCCGGCAAGAAGAGGTACTTCCTCTGGGTTAAGGCTTAAATCAGCCATTAAATTATCATAAATATCTTTTACTTTTTTTGTCCATAATGTATCGTTTGGGTTCGATTCTCCCTGATGTAAAAGGATACCCTTTATAACACCATCTTTTTGCGCTAGTTTCGCCAGTTCAACCAATCGCCCGTAAGGATTTCCATCATAACTATTAATAAAACCAATCATCCAGTCAGGCGCAGTTTCAACATACGATGAATAATTGTTTTTATCAAACAATTCTATCTTGCATCCGGGAACTGCCACACTTATTACACCTATTTTAATGTTTTTAGGTAAATTTTCCACTAAGGTACGCCCAAAGTAATCAACCGGAGAAATACCGGCCCTGCACTCACAAATGGGAGGTGTAGCAGTATACCATTTATTTTTTTCCCTTCCAATACCCGGACAATCAACAGCATACAGCACTTTAAATCTTTCATCTACTGATGAATCTTGAGCTTCAGCCCTTGCTGCTCCATTCATATTCGACTGTCCAAAACAAAGGTAAATGTGGAAATCAGGATCCTGAGTAAATGCACTGTTACACATCATAATAAATCCCAATAATACTAAGAATTTAATTTTTTTCATTTCAATACTATTTAAAGTTTACTTATTTTGCCCATTCTTCCCCTTCCGGTGTACGACGCCACTCAAAATATGAATTTAATACCTCAAGCGATCCGGCACTTGGAACAGGGCCTGTATAAGGTGTAGGCCCCAAATACATGACCACAGGATTTTTTGTACTAAAAGCAGGCCATTCCGGAACATCAGAACCATTCGGATCTCCATATTTAGCAAAGTTTGTCCAGTAGATGCCCATTGCATTAGAAATTACCAAATCTGATCCGGTAGTCTCTATTTTGTTGGTATCTAAATGCTGAAACACATAAGCAACATCCTGACCATGTGGTGATCCATATCCTGCACGTGGAGAATCCTCAGGATATTCAGGATGTTGGTCAAAATAGTAATAGAAAACTTTTGACTTTCCTGTTTCTGATTGAAGACGTGCCCAGCTCCATGTATGCCAGCCAAAAGCCGCATCGCGGGATAAATCCCTAGCACTTTTAGGAATTGTATTTTTACCAACCGGATAAGCTTCTATCAGTTTTTCGGCAAATTTACCATAACGGGTTTTCACTCCGGAAATATATTCTTCAGGCGATCCTTCACGGGTAAAACTTGCACCCTCATCAGAATTGTATCCTATAAGTACCGGAACATCATTATATAACCCGGATTCATAAAGTTTATATTGGTCATCCGGAATAACGTATCCATCAATTATGGGCCATGCACTACCCATGCCCCAGCCCATCGGAAGATCTTGCGCTTTAATTTTCCGCAGTTCTGAAATGGATGAAACACCAGATTTTTCGATATATGCTATTCCTTCTTCCTCTGCGTCTTTCAGTTTTTTAAGGTTTTCCCCCGGATATGTTGTTTTACGCGGAGGGCCAAATGAACCGCCACTTTGCGACACTGCACCATGAAACAATCCTTTTGCCAGGGGGGATGCACAAAGCATGCTAACTGCGATACCCCCAGCCGATTCTCCAAATATTGTTACCTGATCCGGATTACCTCCAAACTCCTTGATATTCTTTTTTATCCACTTAAGGCCGGCAATCATATCCAATAATCCATAATTCCCGGAAACTTTTTGAGGGTTTTCTGCACTTAATTCAGGATGCGCCAGAAATCCAAGCTGTCCTACCCTATAAGCTATACTCACAAGAACTACTCCTTTTTTTGCCAATGCCGCTCCATCATAAACCGGCTCAGAAGTAGAACCGAAACTAAAACCTCCTCCATATATCCAAACTAACACTGGTAACTTTTCATCAGCAGATTTTGCAGTGGTCCAGATATTCAAATACAAACAATCCTCACTTTTTCCTGAGGGAGGGTTTCCTCCCTGCATAGGTGCATTAGCAAATTCCGTTGCTTGCTTCACTCCTTCCCAATTATTAACAGGTTGAGGTGCACGCCAGCGTAAGTCACCAACAGGTGGTGCAGCAAATGGGATTCCTTTGAAAACAGTTAATCCATCTTCAAAAAATCCTTGTAATATTCCATTTTCAATTTTGACCTGACCAGGTTCAAGACTTTTGCATGAACCCAAAACAAGTATTAGAAAAGCACTAAATAAAATTAAATTTTTCACACGAATAAAATTTAGTTAAACA
>JBNLCS010000923.1:0-1343 GCA_050303935.1 Bacteroidales bacterium | reverse complement strand
TTCCACATCTTCTTGGTTGATATTAAAAACAGTAAGAAGCGGGGCGCGTTCTGAGGCAAAGGCCACTACTTCATCGTTGATGTAATAATGAAGAGGCCGTATACCCCTTGGATCTCTAAATGCAAAGCTATCGCCATTTCCAATAATACCAACCAGGGCAAAACCACCGTCCCAATTTTGACAAGATTTTCGCAGCAATTTCGCAGGGTTTAGTTCTTCACTAATCCGGTTGGCAATGGCCGCTCCATCGCCTTCCTGGCTTTTGTACTTTTTAAAAAGTTTGTCATGCCCTTGATCCAGATGATAGCCAATTTCTTCTAATAGAGTTTGGGTATCCGTATCAAACACGGGGTGTTGCCCGCGTTCGATTAACTGGTAATTTAACTCGGAAGTGTTGGTCATGTTAAAGTTACCGGCCAACATGAGATTTCTGGTGGGCCAGTTATTTTTACGAAAATAGGGGTGGCAGGAACTAATGTTATAACCACCGCTGGTGCCATAACGCAAATGCCCCATGTAAATTTCCGCGGCAAAGTCAAAATGATTTTTAATGGATTCCGTGTCTTCTTCCCTTACAATTCCCTGGTCTGTTAAGCGGTTGTAATTGTTAAATACTTTGTGGAAAATTTTATCCAGCGGATTGGCTTCGATATTTCGTTCCCGAAACATATACGGTTTTCCGGGAGTAACATCCAACTTGAGTGCTCCCACGCCAGCTCCATCCTGACCGCGATTGTGCTGCTTTTCCATAAGGAGAAACAGGTTATATAGTCCCCAAAGCGGCGTACCGTATTTTTCCTGGTAGTAAGAAAGGGGTTTTCTGAGACGTATTAATGCTAAGCCGCATTCTTCGCGTATGATATCTGACATTGCTTTTTGTCCTGTGGGTTCAGGAAAGTTTCTCCACTGAAAGGTTTCATATATTTAAAAAAAAAGTTCCTGTTTTGAAACGGCTTATGCCAAACAATTACCCGGTACTTGCTGCCTTGGCCCAGGTCTTGTACATTATTTGCAAATCTAATGGAAAGGGCACCGAAGGCCGGGGAATTTTATTAATTTTTAAACTCAAATAATTAAAGCATGGCATCACCCAAAAACACAAACGCAATAAGCGACGAAATTAAAAAAGCACTGCCTATTGCGCTGGTTGCTATTATTGTAGGGCTCGGCCTTTATTTCTGGAAATCTTTTTACATTCAGCTTGAAGATTACGAACGGGGTGTCGTTCTTCAGGCAGGCACATACAGGGGCAAAATCCTGACCCCCGGCTGGCATTTCCGCTTACCTTTTCCAATTGAAAAAGTTTATATCGTAGATGTTATCAGCGATAAAAAAATAAATAT
>JBNLCS010000922.1:0-5004 GCA_050303935.1 Bacteroidales bacterium | reverse complement strand
AATGAATGAATGAACAAATGAATGAATGAACAAATGAATGAATGAATAAATGAATAAATGAATATATCACCCGAAATATACATTTTGTCAATATTCCAGTATTCCTTCATTCCAATCTTCTTAACTTGGTTTATAGAAGGCACAATAGGAATGCTAAAAAATTAGAAATAATCGATTTAAATTTTCTGTTGTTTTGAGCCATGAAAGATTTTCTAACATCAAATCAGCGTCATGCAAATATTACAATACATAAAAAGTGTAACGACAAGAAAAATTGTTTAATTTTTGTTATAATAAAATCATATTTGTTGCTGTTGCTTTTTCGCATACATGGCAGCACCAATAATCCCAGCATTGTTTCTTAACTGTGCCATTTTAATAGGTGTTTGAATAGTGAGGTGTTTTACAAATTTATGTTCTTTCTTACTAACTCCACCACCTATGATAAACATATCCGGATTATAAAGTTTTTCCATATATAGCAAATATTCATTAAACCGTGGAGCCCAATGTTTCCATTTTAAACCTTCCTTTTTTCTTGCAGCATCAGACACAAATGTTTCAGCATCGCAACCTTTAAAAATAATATGGCCAATTTCTGTATTCGGGTACAATATACCATTGCTAAATAAAGCTGTACCTATTCCAGTACCAATCGTAAGAAACATAATGGATCCTTTAAATTCTTTACCTTCACCAAAAGCAACCTCTGCAACACCCGCCGAGTCAGCATCGTTTATTACTGATACCTTTATGCCTGTTTCTTTTGATAAAAAATCCTCAGCATTCAAACCTACCCAGCTTTTATCAATATTGGCAGCACTTTTAACTATACCCTGCTGTACCAATGCAGGAAAAGCAAGCCCAAGGGTGCTAGTCTTTTTAAATTTTGAAACAATCTCCTTGATTACTTTCAAAATATTTTCAGGTGTAGAATCTCCAGGTGTTTCAATTCTTACTCTTTCTTCCCTTAACTCTCCATTTTCCAAATCAACTGGAGCACCTTTAATACCTGAACCGCCAAAATCAATTCCCAAAATGTTCTCACTTCCCATTATATGTATTTTGATAATTTTAAATCTTATTTCCAGTAAGATTAATTTAAATTTTCTTAAATTAAAACTTATTGTAATATTAGTAATAATTTATAAAAATTGAAATTCACCTTTATAATTCAAGGAGAAGGCAGGGGGCATTTTTCCCAGGCTATTGCATTGAAGGAAATATTACTATCCGGATCTCACGAAGTAAAGTCGGTATTGATAGGCAAAAGTAGTTATCGTGAAGTACCAGCATATTTTTATAAACAGTTTAAAAATATTCCAATTTATACATTTAATAGTCCAAATTTTATAAGAACGAATAACAATGCGGGAATCAAAATATGGAAATCAATTTTTTTTAATCTTACGTTATTCCCAAAATATATCAGGAGTATCAAGTTCATATCCCAATCAATTAAAACACACAAGGTGGATTGTGTAGTAAATTTTTATGAACCTTTATCGGGACTGGTTTATAAATATCTGAACCCTGGGGTACCAAAAGTTAGTTTAGCACATCAATTTTTAGCGACACATCAGTCATTTAGATTTCCTCAGGGTAATTATTTCAAAAAAAGGTTACTTTTTGTTTTAAATAAAATAACCGCATATGGCTCCACTAAAATATTTGCACTTTCGTTTACCCCCCTTAAACCTGAAAAGTTAAAAAATATTTTAGTTTCACCACCTTTATTAAGAAATAAAATCATCGATCTACAATCTGATGATCAAGATTTTATCATGGGATATATTCTGAATCATGGAATTGCAGAGCACATTATTAATTGGCACAAGGGGAATACTCATGTTAAATGTATATTTTTTTGGGATAAGCCAGAATCTAAAGAAAAATTGGTTATAAATAAAAACCTGGTATTTTACAGGCCAAATGATGAGAAGTTTATTGAATATTTACGAAAATGTAAAGGATTTATTACGACAGCAGGTTTCGAATCTGTTTGTGAAGCTTTTTATCTTAACAAAAAAATGATGGTTGTTCCTGTAAAAGGTCATTATGAACAGTTATGCAATGCATTTGAAGCAGAAAAACATGGAGCTGTGAGAAATGAAGAATACAACCCGTCAATACTTATAAAAGAAATTGGGAAAAATGGTAACGAGCAAAACACAGATATAAAAAAATGGATAAAGCAAGCTAAATCATTTTATTTACGGGAATTAACAAATTTTTTGGAAGTATTAAAATAATTTATCTGTATTTTCGTTTCAAAATTAAACAATTATAAGTGAAGAGTAGAATTGTAATATTATTCCTTTTAGTATTCATTCTTGATATAAGCGCTCAAATTGGAGGAAGGGGTGTATATGAATTTCTTAACTTACCCAATTCGGCAAGAATTACGGCTCTTGGTGGAAAACAAATTGCCCTTCACGATGCTGATATTAATATGACATATTACAACCCCAGTCTTGTTGATACAGGAATGCAAGAAAAGCTGGCCATTAATTACATGAACTATTTTGCAGGTATTAATTGGGGAAATGTTTCATATATGATCAAGCACAAAAAAGCTGGACATGTTGTAACAGGATTATCATATATGAATTATGGTAAATTTATTAAGGCCGACGAAAATGGTATTATACAAGGGAATTTTACTGCTTCTGATTATACAATATATGTCTCATATGCCCGGGCAATTGATAGTAACATTTCTGTTGGTATAAATTTTAAGCCTGTATTTTCGCAAATGGAAAAGTACTACTCATTTGGTTTGGTTAGCGATTTTGGCATCACTTATTTTAACCCGGAAAGATTGTTTACCGCAGCGTTTGTTGTTAAAAACCTGGGTACGCAGATTATTTCCTATACAAGAAAAAATTATGAGTTTGTGCCATTTGAATTACAATTAGGTGTGAGCCAGAAATTGCGTCATGCACCTTTTCGTTTTTCTTTAATGTTCCATAACCTTCAACGATTTGATTATACTTACAAACTGGATGATGATCCCCAACCTTTCCAAGATGAACCGTTTTTTCAATCAACCAAACAAACAAAGTTTGAGGAGTTTACCGATAAAGCTTTACGGCATGTAATAATGGGGGTTGAATTTATACCTACAAAATCTTTTGTATTCAGGTTTGGTTATAACTATCAGCGTATTAAAGAAATGCAGATCGAGGAAAAGCTTGGTGGTGTAGGTTTGTCCTGGGGATTTGGTTTATTACTCAATAAATTTCACATTGACTATGGCCATGCCAACTATCATCTTGCCGGAGGATCAAACCAGATATCTTTAATTGCCAATCTGGCTAATTTAAGGGCATTGTAGAAACCTTTGTTTTGCAAGCACCTCTTTTAATTTTAAATAACAACCTGTTAATTAAAAATGTTTTTTTTTCAATTGTTATTCTTTTTTAAATCATAACTTGCTTTTAAAATATATGCATTTTGGAAGACAAGAAAATTATTATTGCCATTGACGGGTACTCATCCTGCGGTAAAAGCACATTTGCAAAGCTAATAGCCAAGGAACTAGGTTATGTTTACGTTGATACGGGAGCTATGTACAGGGCTGTTTCGCTTTATTGTATTGTACATAATATTTATAAGGACAAATTCCTGAATAAGGAGAAACTTATTCAAGAATTACCCCATATTAAAATATTTTTTCAATTTAATACTAAAACGGGTGTTTCTGAGACATATTTAAATGGAGAAAATGTAGAATCACAGATAAGAAAAGAAAAAGTATCAGCTTTAGTAAGTAAAGTAAGTGCAATTAAAGAAGTGAGAAAAAAACTGTTTGAAATTCAACAGGAAATTGGTAAGCAAAAAGGTATCGTTATGGATGGCCGGGATATTGGGTCGGTAGTTTTTCCAAATGCTGAAATAAAAATATTTATGACCGCAAATACACTGGTAAGGGCTCAACGTCGTTACGAAGAATTAATTGCAAAAGGTGAAGATGTATTTCTTGAAGAGATCGAGTCATCAATCATTGAACGGGACAAACTAGATACAAATCGCACTCAAAGTCCTCTGGTCAAAGCTGATGATGCAATAATACTGGATAATACCGATATGACTTTAGCTGATCAAATGGTCTGGTTTAAACAGATATATGGACAAACAATGGCCGGGATTAAAAAATAACTAGCTAAAACAATTGTTTAACAAATCTCTCAATATCAAATATTTCAACATCAAATTTGCTCACATTATTTTGCAAGCTCAATTTTAAGACATCTTCCTTATGTGAATTGCCAACAAGTGATTGTATAATAAAATCCTTTAATTCCCTATCTTGCAAATATTTAATTTTAACATCAATAACTACTCCTTTTTGCACTATTATTGTAATGTTGAAGTTTAAAACACCAATGGTTACGTTGTTTCTGTATTCATAACGAGGAGAATAACCAAAAATCCAATCCCAGGTAATGTATTTTGATTCCCTTAAATTTATTATGGCAGTTTTTTCAGATTCAGAAAGATTATAAATCTCATTTTTTTCACTTGATTTCAAAATATATTGAAATAATTTATTCCTGAAATTATCAAATGTGTCAGATACAGCGATTAGCGTTTTTAAATTATCAACCGGGTGCGGCACTGATTTTACTGCTTTATCAAAATATTTCTCAAAATTAATATTTAGGGATGAACGTAATGTTGTAAGGTCTGTATTAAATAATAACGTTCCGTGGTGCAACGTTCTTTTTTTGTAAACATGCTCGGCATTTCCAGAAACTTTTTTACCCTGAATGAGGATATCATTTCTACCACCATATTCGGCATTTACGCCATAAATTTTCAGGAAGTCAATTATTGGGTTTATAAACTTTTTAAAATCAATCAGTTTGCCACTTTCCCCGTTAAGTATCCAGGTGAAATTAAGATTGCCCGTATCGTGAAAAACAGTCCCTCCGCCTGAAAGCCTTCTGGCTATGTCCAAATTGTTTTGCCTGACAAAATGATAATTTATCTCGCCTAGTG
>JBNLCS010000921.1:0-2434 GCA_050303935.1 Bacteroidales bacterium | reverse complement strand
GGTGGCTATGTTTAAACGGATTTTCGCACTTCGCAGAAAACTTAAAAAGGGCCCATTTAAAAAAGAGCCCCTTTGAACGGATGAAGTAACAATTATAAATTATGCAGGTTGAACATTTTGTGTATGGGATGTGCCGATGTTTTCAATGGCCTTTGAAAAGGTGAACTGTTCCTTTTTTAAAGGTTCATACTGATAATAACCAGCTGCTATCTTACATATGGATATAACCTTTTTGTATATGTCATTAAACATGTCTACTGCATCATTGGTGATCTCTTTGGTAGTAATTTTTAAAGTCTCCTGTGATACATTGGCATCCCTGAATGTATTGGCGTAATCGATAATCCTGTCAATTAATGCCGGGCTCATCCCTTTTTCTGTAATGGAAGAACGAAGGTTGTCTGTCATATTTGTATTAAACGAATACAACAGGTGGACCAATGCTTCCTGGTTGCCTTGCTGCACATCATGTAAATGTTTTGTGAAACCAAGGGTGGTTAAAATCTCAATGAGCATGCCGGGTTCATCATTAAAATCCGCTTCAACCTGTGTTTTGAAGAAAGATAAGTCTCTTTTGGCCGGGGCTTGTATGGCATTTATATTGGCCGTTGCCTGGCGCAGTTCCTTTTTCGCATCAATACCAAGATGGTTTTCAATGGCTGTATCAATATCGGAAAGAAGGTTGTTTGCCTTTTCTTCCGTGTAGTCGGTCCTGATTGCCGACAACTCTGAAATATTATTTAAAAAGTTGGTGCCAATAGCTTTTGCAGCCATTAACATGTCTACGTCTCTGTAATTATACAATCTTTTTTTTGTCATGATAATAAAATTTAAAAGTTTTTAAAAAATTTAGTTATTTATTGTTACTTCAGTCTGGTAAAAGCGATACATATGCCTTACCCATCAGCTACAGGATGGGGGCTGTTCATCTTAAATTGTCAGGTATCAATTGTTAACCTTAACCGGTATGTTTTGGTTTATTGTTTAATAATAACGTTGATACCAGTAAATAATTTATTAATATGTACTTGTTTTAGTTGTTCATGAATAAAAAATGCCGGAATGTGAAAACGAATTTTGGGGCTTTACATTAGCTGGCAGATTTTATTTCGGGCGCTAAAATAGAAATAAATTTACTATCTGCCACGTGCATGTATTAATTTAAAACCAGTCTAAATAACGTGAAATGCTTATGATTTGCTGGTTTTTTAAAAGATTGGCAATATCCAACCTCTGCCAACGCTTAAAATATGAATACGTATTGTTAAAAACGGGCAAATTCTTTTTTATATTTACAAGGCCATGAAAAAAGAGAAAATTATATCAAACAATAAAACAGGAACAAAATGAAAAATGGATATCGTATAGTTAACTTATTGGGCATAATAAACGACATTGTTCGTTTATATAGATGTTGTAAGCAAGGCTGCTGCACGTAATTATTGATATTTCCTAAACCAGTTGTATGATTAATAATTGCTGTTTTTTAGATTTTTCTCTTATTAAAACTTTCGAATCTATGGGATTTAAGGAAGGTTTTATAGAAAAGCGGATTGAAACTGACTACTATTCAGATTATATCAGTGAAGATTTAAAAAAAGAGCTTGTTCAGAGAAGGTTATTTAATAAAAGTAAACTTCTGAGATATTTAGTAATTTTTGATAAAATAATAATTGATAGTCGATTAAACCTTTCAAAATTTCAAGATTCGGGATTATTATATAATAACAATAGATTAAAAAAAATAGAGCTTACTGAAGTAAAAAATTCACTATATTCTAATACCACTAAACAGTTTCTGAAAAATAATATATCTAAATTATATTCAATACTTTATCAAGAATTATTATTCTATAGAGATCAAGGATTGGGTTTTCGAGATATCAAGATATTAACAAAAAAAGAACTTGGTCTTATAAATCCAACATTGGAAAATGATAGAAACTTTTATATGAAACATTTTTTCGGAATGCCTTCATCCTTTGCAAGTTTTGAAATTAGTAATTTGATTAAATTAATTTCAGGGAATTATCTTGAAGGCTTATCTTATTCTAGTATTAAGGGAAATGTTTTTGCTTCCACCCTGTCTGATAGTGGTAGTAATGAAATTATAAAAACTAAAATTCTTGATGACTTCTATTATCTAACAAAAACAATGTTAACAGATGAAATTCTTTTTTTGCCACAACCAGCCTCTCTACGCGAAGCCCTAGAACTCAGAGAAAGAAAAGAAATAAAAAGATTTAGGAAAAAATTATTTGATTGGCTAGATATATTAGTTAAAGGAGATTCTGTACTTGAAAAAGAATTAAGAAAGGATTTAAAAAAAGCAAATATTGAGTTAGAAAGACTTGATAAAATAAAAAAATTTGAAAAATCACCTTTGAATTTTTGGATATCAGCTATTGGTGGACAGATACCGATTTTTTCAAAC
>JBNLCS010000920.1:0-1680 GCA_050303935.1 Bacteroidales bacterium | reverse complement strand
CGATTTAAAGACACATGCTGATTATGAGGAAAATATGGATAATATGATTGAATTCCTGGATAGTTTAATAACTCTTGATCCTGATTATTCTGGTCTCTCATTATTATCCAATTCATACCAACTAATTCAAGGTAAATATAATTATCAGATTCAACTAGAATTCGTATCTCTACAAGCCGTTAAGAGCTATTTTAAAATTGACTTTGATTCAATGAAAGTATTTGTTCATCCAAAAGAGATTGTTTCCATAAATTCGACCGATACATTAGATTCTGAAACTGATTTTGGGGAGTACCAATCTTTTACCAAAAATCCAAATTTAAAATATCATATCAGATATGATTGGAACTATGATGGGTACAATTTTCAGTTGATTTCATTGACTAAACGAGATTAATAATTTTTATTGGGCAAAAAATGATTTATTTATAATGACATACAACTCCACTGCATATAATACATGCTTACACTTCCCCTTTTTGACAATTTTAAGCAATTTGTTATTTTAGTTTTTTTAGGAGGGGTTAGTGCTGTTTGTTAAAAGAGGAAAGGCAGCTTGTAAGCAATACGTAGTTAATTTGACGAAAATGAGAACGGTTTCTGTTACAAATATGATTAGTTTTATCTTAATATCCTTAACAATAATAGCTTGTCATTCACCGGCATATATATCAGGAAAATTAGAAGGAATAGAAAAGGAAAATGTAAAGATATATCTTATTGAACCGGAAACCTTGCGGGAAGTGGCTGCTTCATATTTTGGTAAAGTTATAGATTCAGCCGTTGTAAATTCTGATGGCAACTTTGAGTTCCACAACATGCCAAAAACAAAAGAACCTGTATTGTTAGAGTTAGTTGTTCAGCCATCAGGAAAGGTTCCTAATTATTTACAAACGAGTGATCCCCTGAAGTCTAACTATATCCCGATTTTTTGGCAATTTGGCGTGCCAATGCATGTCATTGCCAAACTGGATGAATTTCAAAGAAGTTTTTCAATTGAATACCCTTCTAAAATTAATAAGGCTTTGTTAGATTTAAGAGATATCAACCAGAAAGCTTACCAAACCTATATTGCGGGAAAACATTGGCAATTAGAAGATGGCAGTCAATTGTTGGAAAAGGAACACGCTATCTCACAATATCAAAAGAAGCTAATAAAGTTCGCAAACCATACACAGTACCTTATACCGGCATTGGTTGCATTAAGATGGGTAAGTCCGGAGAATGATTATGAACATGTACCTGAATTTTTGGTGGGCCAATGTGATAAATGGAAGAAAAAACAACCGGATCATCCATGGGTAAAACAGCTATGTAAAGAAAGTGATCCCTCTAATTTACCTGTATTGGTGGGAGATGTGTTCCCAAATTTCTGGTTTCCCATGCTAACAAAGGATACACTTTCTCTTAACGACCTATTAGGCAGCAAGCTTACTATTATAGACTTGTGGGCATCTTGGTGTGCCCCTTGCCGAAAAGAAAACCATGAGGTTTTAGTCCCTATTTGGAATGAATATCATGACCAAGGTTTACAAATTATTGCTTATGGCCTGGAAAGTGATGAGACTGCTTGGAGAACAGCCGCTGAACGTGATGGGGCAAACCGTTGGTTTCAAGCATCGGATTTGCATGGAGATGATGCATCTTTCTTAAAAGAAATTCGTATTCAGACCATTCCGG
>JBNLCS010000919.1:0-5698 GCA_050303935.1 Bacteroidales bacterium | reverse complement strand
TTGCTGGTATGGGAGCAGACCTTTATGAATCTTACTGTGGATCAATCCTTGCTACTGCAGCATTGGGAGCTGCACTTCCGGCTATGGCATTTAAAACATCCGGACTCTCCGTTGAAAAAGCTGTTATGGCCCCTATGTTAGTTGCAGCGGTTGGTATCATTATTTCAATTATTAGTATATTTTTGGTTCGTACAAAAGAATCAGCTACACAGAAGAATTTACTTAATGCATTATTACTAGGAACAGGGGGTAGTGCTGCATTGGTTTTAGTTGCTATTATTGGTTTAGTTATGATGGGCTGGATCACATGGGGTGTATTTGGATCGGTTGTTGTTGGTTTAGCAGCTGGCTTCATTATTGGACAAGGTACAGAGTTATACACATCAGATGAGTACAAACCAACCAAAGGTATTGCAAAACAAGCTGAACAAGGACCTGCTACGGCAATTATTGATGGTATTGCCATCGGTATGTATTCAACCTGGATACCTGTTGCTACAATTGGTTTAGGTATTATTGGCGCTTTTGCTTTTGCAGGTGGTTTTAGCAATTTTGGAATGGGTATTTATGGAATCGGATTTGCTGCTGTAGGTATGCTTTCTACGTTAGGTATTGGTTTGGCTACAGATGCATTTGGCCCTATTGCTGACAATGCCGGAGGTAATGCTGAAATGGCTGAACTCCCAAGTGAAGTAAGAGAACGTACTGATGCTTTAGATATGTTAGGTAATACAACAGCAGCTACAGGTAAGGGCTTTGCTATTGGGTCTGCTGCATTAACTGCCATGGCACTTTTGGCTGCATATCTTGAAGAAATAAGACTATGGTTAGGTAAAGCGGCTGATGGAATTGCTCATGTAGGAAGCGTAATCTTCTATAATGCTGAAAAAGCAACATCTATACCAGTTGCAGAACAAGGGCAAAAGGTAGTTGATGTTGCAACCGCCAGTATCAAAGATTTTGCTCAGGCATATGACCTTTCAATATTCAACCCAATGTTATTAGTTGGTATTTTTATTGGGGCAATGATGGCGTTTGTATTCTCTGCAATGACTATGAAAGCTGTTGGTAGGGCTGCTGCTGCTATGATTGATGAAGTTAGGCGTCAATTCCGTGAATTACCTGGTATCCTGAAAGGAACAGACAAACCGGATTATGCAAGTTGTGTTTCAATTTCAACCAAAGGTGCTCAAAAAGAAATGGTTTTGCCTTCATTATTAGCCATTGCTGTCCCGGTTATAATAGGGATTGTTTTAGGTGTTGCCGGTGTTGTAGGATTGTTGGTTGGTGGGTTAACCACTGGTTTTACCCTTGCTTGTATGTTAAATAACTCAGGCGGGGCATGGGATAATGCGAAAAAATTTATTGAAAAAGGAAACCACGGGGGTAAAGGCAGCGAAGCCCACAAAGCTAGTGTTGTTGGTGACACTGTTGGTGATCCTTTCAAAGATACTTCAGGGCCTTCACTTAACATCCTTATAAAATTAATGACCATGGTTTCTGTTGTAATGGCAGGTTTAACTGTTGCAACAGGTTTCCTTGGAAATTTATAATATTCCGGAATCTCCGGTAAAAAAATCAAGGCTTGAAAATTATTTCAAGCCTTTTTTATTTAAATAAGATTTTTTTTCAAATATTAACCTTTCCCTTATTTTTGTATATCCTTTTTATAAAACCCATTAATTAATTGAGAGTTTTTAAAAGCATAGAAAATTTCGAAATTAAAAACCCCGTTGTAACAATTGGTATGTTTGATGGTGTTCACAAGGGGCATAAAGAAATAATAGATACCCTGAAGAAATCTGCCAAACAATTAAATGGAGAAACCGTGTTATTATCCTTTTGGCCTCATCCGCGCATGATATTTGAAGGTAACAAAAGTGTAAGATTACTTTCAACCATGGATGAAAAAGTTGCGCTACTTGAAAATGCAGGAATAGATAATTTTGTTATTATACCTTTTAGCAGGGAATTTGCGAACATTTCATATAAACACTTTGTTAAAGAAATTCTGGTTAAACAAATCAAAACAAACAGTGTAATAATTGGTTATAACCACCATTTTGGAAAAAACAGGGAAGGAAATTTTGAGAAACTGATTTACCTGGGAAAGAAATATGGATTTAATGTTGAAAAACTGGAAGAACAGATGGTAGAAAATGAAAGAGTAAGTTCATCGGTTGTACGCGATGCACTAAACCAAGGTAAAATAGAAACGGCCAACAAATACCTGGGATACAAGTATTCATTTACAGGGTTTGTTGTAAAAGGTAATCAAAATGGCATTAAACTTGGTTATCCTACTGCAAATATATATATGCGCGAACCCTACAAACTAATTCCCGGAACAGGAGTATATGCAGTATATGCCACTATTGATAACAAAACATACCCGGGTATGATGAATATAGGGTTCAGGCCAACAATTATTGAAGACAATAAACAAAAATCCATTGAGGTTCACTTATTTGATTTTAATGATAATTTATACGGAAAAGAAATTACAGTGAAACTGGAACAAAAAACAAGAGATGAACAAAAATTTGATTCCATTAATCAATTAAAATCGCAACTTAAAATAGATGAAAATATGATTAGGCAAATATTTTCAACAAATTCAAAATTGAATTATTAGTTTTACACTTTAAAATATAAAAAAATTATAATGGAGACAATTACAGAAGTACTACCCTACAAAATTAAGGATTTAAACCTGGCTGATTATGGCAGGAAAGAAATAGAACTTGCAGAAAAAGAAATGCCGGGACTGATGTCAATCCGGAAAAAATATGCTTCTACAAAACCTTTAAAAGGTGCTAAAATTTCCGGTTCATTGCATATGACAATTCAAACTGCCGTGTTAATAGAAACACTTGTGGAACTAGGGGCCGATGTTCGTTGGGCCAGTTGTAATATTTTTTCAACGCAAGACCATGCTGCAGCAGCTATAGCGAAAGCAGGAATTCCAGTTTTTGCATGGAAAGGAGAAACGTTGGCTGAATACTGGTGGTGCACAGAACAAGCTTTAACATTCCCTGATGGCTCAGGCCCGGATCTAATTGTTGACGATGGTGGCGATGCAACCATGATGATTATAAAAGGTGCCGAAGTTGAAAAAGATCCTTCTTTGTTAGAAAAAGATTACAGCGATGAGGGCGAAGATTTGTTTGAATTAATGAAGGCGTTAAAAAACCGGTATCAAACTGATAAAGAAAAGTGGACAAAATTCTCAAATGGTGTTAAAGGTATTTCTGAAGAAACTACCACGGGTGTGCACCGTTTATACCAAATGGTTGAACAAGGAAAATTACCTTTCCCCGCTATTAATGTAAACGACTCTGTAACAAAATCAAAATTTGATAACTTGTACGGATGCCGTGAATCGTTGGCCGATGGTATTAAAAGGGCCACGGATGTAATGGTTGCAGGTAAGGTTGTTGTGGTTTGCGGATACGGCGATGTAGGAAAAGGATGTGCCCAATCCATGAGGGGGTTTGGAGCAAGAGTAATCGTAACTGAAATTGACCCAATATGTGCACTTCAGGCTGCAATGGAAGGTTATCAGGTAACTACAATTGAAGATGTTATTTCTGAAGCTGATATTTTTGTTACCACCACGGGTAATAAAGATATCATTACCGCCGATCATATGTCCAAAATGAAGGATTGTGCCATCGTATGTAACATTGGTCATTTTGATAACGAAATACAAGTTTCAAAACTGGAAAAATGGCCTGGAATTAAAAAAGAAAATGTTAAACCTCAGGTTGATCAATACTATTTTCCTGATGGGCACTCAATTATCCTACTGGCTGAAGGACGCCTTGTAAACCTTGGTTGTGCAACTGGGCATCCTTCTTTTGTAATGAGCAATTCATTTTCAAATCAAACTCTTGCTCAAATTGATCTTTGGCAAAAAGATTATGAAATTGGAGTTTATACTCTACCCAAAAAACTTGATGAAGAAGTGGCTGCGCTCCACCTAGAACAATTGGGTGTTAAACTAACGAAATTAACTGACGATCAGGCAAAATATCTTGGTATTCCGGTAGAAGGCCCATATAAACCTGAGCATTACAGATATTAATTACTTGTTAATGATAAATTTAAAAAGCAGTCAAGAAGTAATTTGACTGCTTTTTTTAATTTATTATCCACAACACTGCCCCATCAAAATCATAATTATAAGGTCGAAGTGGCCAATTAGATGGGCCATCTATCAAATTACCATCAATCAATGAATAGGTTGACCCACAACAAGGGCATTTGGCAGTTGCCCCTTCACCAACTACTGCACAGTTAAGTTCGGGTTGATGCGGACAGGTCCTTTCAAACACTCCAAAAGAAGTTTCAGATATCCTATAAATAATAATTCCATTAATACCTCCATCAATTGCAACTACCCCACCAGGTACCTTCAAATTTATATATTCAGCATTGTTGGTATTTACATACTCCCGAACCCCAATATCAGGTAAAGGATACTGATTATCTTTATTGCACGAAAAAAACAAAAAAATCACAACCAGATTTATTAGTAATTTATTTCTAATTGACAATCTCTTATTCTTTTGTTCGTTATAATTTAATAATAATCCCAATTTTATTTTTTTAATTATAAAATATTTACGTATGAAGAATTTGAATCTTTTTTCCAAAATCATATATTTGATTACAAAATTATTAAAATTGAGTTCTAAAAAAATCTTTATATTTCTTTTATTGGCATTCCTCTTATGCGGTAATTCGTATTCTCAATCGAGACAGGTCAGGAAAAAAATTGCCAATGCTGAAAAGGTAGAAAAGAAACAAAAAAAAGCTGAAGAGAAGGAAAGGATAAAAAAAATCAGAGCCCACAAAAAAATCCAGACCAAAGAGACAAGAAAAAGAATGAAAGAAACCGACAAAAGAGCTGAAAAATTTAATAAAAGAACGGATAAAACATTATTTCAACGTATATTTAACCAGCGAAAAAGAAAAACAAAAAAGAAATATGGATGATTTTGGAGATATTATATATATTGTTTTCATGATATTAGCAGCCCTTGCTGGTGTTGCACGAAGTAGTAAAAAGAAAAAAGAAGAACAACAACGCAGGGCAGCGTATCAAAGACAACGTGATGCACAAAAAACAAGTGGAGAAGAAGTACCAAACAAAGAAACATACATTGAAACTATATTTGATAAGCTGGAAAAGGCCATAACCGGGGAAGAGGATGAACGTGAGACAATAATTGAAGAAATTGGGACTGAATATGAACCACGCAATGAACAGCAAAAAGAAACCTTCACTGAAAAAGCAGAAGAGAACCCATTCCAACATATAAATGAAACACTAGCCCGTGAACAATTTCTCGATAAATCCGATTACATAAGTAAATTACGTCAGACAAAAAGACATTCTGAGCCATACGAAGAAATGAAACTTGTTGATCTTGACAATGAAGGACAACAATGTTTCAATATACATGATTATCTGAACACACCTAAAGACCTTAAGAAAGCAGTAATTTTGTCTGAAATCATTCAAAGAAAATTTTAGAAACGTTTTAAATTTTACCCTTCAGTTTTTTTAAGCTTCCTTTTGTTAAATAAATCAATATATATTTGACATTTTCTAAGATTTTTTCTTACATTTGCACCTCGAAAATTTAAAACCATTCAATTCATATATCATTGATAATATGAATTATGGACA
>JBNLCS010000918.1:0-4376 GCA_050303935.1 Bacteroidales bacterium | reverse complement strand
AAGTAAAGTCCCGTTTTCAGGTAACAGTAAAAGTTCAGGTTGTGCATATTCCCATGCCACTGTATGTAACCGGGGTTGGCCCCGAAACTGGACCGGAACTTCAACCAGACATAATTTTTTAAATGGATAGGTTAATTGAATTTTTCTTTCATAATCATCTTTTAACTCTTTTATCACATACGAAATGGTATCTCCGATTTCCGTTAAGTGTTGTGTCCAGTATTTATGTTCTTTCTTTTTGTATAAAGAAAACTCAATGGAATCAACATCAATGCTAAGTTTTTCATATTTCCCAATAATCAAAGAAATTTGGGGCAGGGGATTGTAACTTTCAAATTTAAAATGCCCTTTTTCATTTACGGTTTCTTTTCCCTGGCAAATAGCGGTGAGCCTTTTTAGTGTTTTAACTTCTACCTTATAATTTGCAAAATCTTTTGGATGTTTAAACTTTCTGTCTGAACTAAAACCTGGGCCTGCAACCGGGTAAAAATTCATTTCACGGGTTAATAAAACATAATCATACGTTACTGTACCGTATGTAGTACCAAAATTTAACAAGAAGCTTCGCATTTGATATTTTACAGCAGATGTATCCGCATCAAGATAACATAATGTTTCTTTTGGGTTTCCTTTGTAATGGATATTTATGGTACCTTTTTCTTTTGGTTCTAGGTTTTTTTTCAGGGTGATTAAATGATTAATCCTGCTATATTCCGATGTTTCACCATTCATTTCAACCCTTTCAATTTGAAATCCTTCATTTAAACTAAGTACAATTTCTTCAATCGGAATTTCATTGTTATTTTGAAATTGTATTTCACATTTTACATGTAAGTTTTTCCATTTGTGATCAAATGAGATATTGTAATCAGTAATATCTATTAATGGATGATTTATATACGTATTATTTAATTCAATGGCATTTTCCCTTTCTTTTACTTTGTTGTAAAAATTATGTAAGTGTTTGTATGAAAAGTACCCCCCACTTGATAAAAACAGCAGTGCAATAACTAACGAAATGTAGTTGTTCCGTCTATTTGGAAGACGTTTCATAAGAAATATAGAAAGAAATATAAACCCTATGCCATATAATGCATACATCCCCCTATGTAATATTAAATCATCAAGGTTCCCAAAACCTATGAAATCTGACTTGCATAGTGGTACGCGATAGGCCATGAAATCAAGCATGTAATTTAACTTGTTTCCCAAATAGAATGATGTAAGGGCAACATATGCCAATAGTAAAATAAAAGTAATTGCCTGATTTCTTGCTATGTTCATTAACACGTAAGACAAGCCTATTAAAAATAACAACGTTGGTAAACTTATCAACAAGGGATAATACAAATATGAAAGTAAGTCGAGTGAAACCAGCCTGCTGGTAAGGTTCATTATTATTGCTACAGAAAGCAGAATAATATTTAGGATTAAAAATACGTAAAGAATGCCAAGTGTTTTACCTATGTAATACTGTGTATTTGATACAGGCCGTACAAAAACTACTTTGGATGTATCCAGGCTTTTGTCCCTGCGCGAGAAGTCTGTTGCCAGGAAAACTACCAACACAGCCTGAACAATGTTAAACATCATTACCGTTAAATACGGGACATTTGAAGGTATTGCTGCAAAAGTCCATGGCATATCAGATTTGGAGGCTACAAGAAAATAACAAAAAAATCCTATACCTATCAATGCAAGGGATGACAGGATCCTAAGAAACCAGTTTCTGAATAATATTTTACTTTCGTAAGCGGCTACGGTTTTTATGTTAATTAACCACTGCATATTAATTTTTATTCATATAATCCATGTAATATACATATCCATGTTCAAGGTTTGGTTCTACTTCCAATCCATTATACCCATTAAGTGTGTCACCAACTACGTCAACTTCAAACCCCGTTTCTGTTGGTATGGTTGAGATAATTGAAAATATATTTTTTATTTTTTCCAATTCCTCAAAAGTTATGTTTATTCGCCAGGCATGTCCTTTCGACTTATTGATTAAATCATCAGGCGGACCTTCAAAAACAATTTCTCCTTTGTTTAGTAATACCATATCCCGACAAGTACTTGAGATATCACCAACAATATGCGTAGAAAGTATTATTATAATCTCTTTTCGCGACATGTCTGAGAGAATATTCCTGAACCGTATCCTTTCTTCCGGGTCGAGCCCTGTAGTAGGCTCATCAACAATAAGAATTTTAGGATCGCCAAGGAGTGATTGAGCAATACCCAATCTACGTTTCATCCCACCCGAGAGTTTGTTCGCAAAACGGTTACGTACTTCATACAAACCTACCTTTTCAAGAAGCTCATCTACCGTATTGGCCCTTGTGGTGCGGTTTCGCATGCCGGCCAGTTTGGCGGTATACTGCAAAAATTCAACCGCTGTAAGTTTTGGGAAATTTCTAAAATCCTGTGGCAGGTAGCCAGTGATGGCCCGGATTTTTTTACGGTGTTTCAACAGGTCAATACCGTTAATATTAATTTTACCGGTGCTGGGCTTCATAAGTCCCACTAAAATTTTCATTAATGTAGTTTTGCCTGCACCGTTAGGTCCCAGCAAACCAAACATACCGGTATCAATTTCAAGGTTTAATTCTTTAAGTGCCTTGTTACCGTTTTTATAGACCTTACTTAATTGTTCAATGGAAATCTTCAAATTTCTTTCCTTTGTAATAAATGTATAAAAATTTTACAGCCCAAAAGTAATTTTCTGTAGAATTTGCTATGTCATACAAACGTAATCATTTGTCATGAATTGTCATGATAAAGAATAAAATAATTTAACCCATATTATTCATACATTTTTCCATATACGTATAATTAATTCGGGTTAAGGCATTTAAACTAATAAGAAAGATTGGAAATAACGAATAAAGTTTATTCAATCTTATCATGATTGATCAGGTCAATTTTTAATGAGCCAATAAGAAGGTCAAACTTTACTCGTATCGGCGCATATTTTAATTCCGGGCAAATCCATATGGTCATATCTTCCTCCGTTTTGAATATTCTACCGGGTTCAACAAAAGGTACAAGTTTAATACAATCAAATTCACCTAATTTTGTTTTAACTTTTTCCCTGCCCCGGTAACGCATGTCAAACGGAAAAACTTCATCATCAAAGAAAGTATTAATTTTTATAATATCTCCGTATTTCATTGTATCATATTGATATGTACGGAGATAAAAAAAAGCGCTTACCATATCTCGAATATCTGCCGGAATACTGTCAAAATACCCGCTGTTTTTACTTCGCAGGCTTTTTTTATCATGAAAATACCAAGCTTCATCATATTTATGGTATTTGCCTTCATTTATGTCCCTTACCGATTTGTAGGGCAACATGTTATCAGGGTTAAAATAACTTTCGTATGTATCTTTAACCTTATAAAGTTTGTCAGTAATACCTGTTGATTTGGCTTCTGCCTTGCAATGATAAGCGAGGGTCCCGTTAAATTTCACGTAGCGCAATTTCATGGTAGCCACGCCGCCGGTTATTAGTCCGTAATAAATAACATATTCTAATTTTTCACCTGAATTAAACTCAAGTGAAGGTAATTGTGCTTTTGTGTTGGGAAGATGTATAAAAAAAAGCACTAATATAAATATGACCGGCACTTTTTTTTTCATAGCTGTTGTATTTTTATTTATCTGTTTAATTGTTTAAGGGTTTCGTTTTTTATCATCTTATTTTGTTGAAGTAATAAAGTTTCTCAATTAATTCTTCACAACGGGTTTCACATATTCTTTATTATGTTCTTTTTTGGAACTGTTGGAACAAAGTCTTTTAAATAAAAGGGTTCAAAATATGCGGTATCTTCAAAATCTTTTGTTTCATAAGCCTTTTTCGAAAGATTAATCATAAACCGTGCCGAAGGGTGAAAATTATGTATAAAAAACGCATTATCATTTTTTAAAACAGATTCGCATTTACTGGCCCCATTTCCAAAAAATACTATATTATGATCGTGCAGTTCTTTTTGAAAAGAACCTTCATCAATAATTTTAGCGTTAATTGCTGAAACCGGGTTTGCATTTTCATCATACAAAGCAGAATACACTTCCATTCTCCTGGCATCAATCATAGGGCATAATAAAATTGGGGCAGGTACATTTGATTCAATAAATTCGTTGCTGTTCAAAATACCTTGAGCCATGCTGTGCAAACTGCAAATAGCAATTAATGGGATGTTGTTTCCGTAGCAAATCCCTTTTGCACTTGAAACACCGATTCGTAACCCTGTATAAGACCCAGGCCCCTTACTCACTGCTACCGCATCAATATCTTTAGCTGATATGTTTTGTTCTTTTAATATTTCTTCAATGTATAAAGTTAACAATGCTGCATGTGTTTTATCTTC
>JBNLCS010000917.1:0-5404 GCA_050303935.1 Bacteroidales bacterium | reverse complement strand
ATTTTTTCTCTACAAAGTGACAGTATTAAAAATGCAAACTACATTTGGGATTATCAGTTATCAGGGAATGGTAAATATTTATTGATTTGTACGAATGTTAACCGTCGTTACAGACACTCTGTAAGGGCTCAATATTATATTTTCGATTTGGAAAAGAAATCCCTTTTACTCTTGAGTAATGGAGAGAAATTAAATGGTGCATGGATTTCACCAGATAATAAAAATGTGGCTTATGTAAAAGACAATAACCTGTTTTTGTATAATATTATAAATGCAAAAAGTAAGCAGGTTACTTTTGATGGTAAACACAACGAAATAATAAATGGTTTGCCAGATTGGTTGTATGAAGAGGAATTTAGCCTTAAACAAGCTGCTGTATGGAACAAAAGTGGAAGTAAACTTGCATTTTTTAAATATAATGAAAAAGATGTTGGGGAGTATACATTAACTTACTATGATAGCGTTTATCCTTACCAATACACATTTAAGTATCCAAAAACCGGGTATCAGAATGCAGAAGTTTCCATAAACGTATACGATGTATTATCTGGCTCAATTATCGAAATTTTAAATAACCACGATGATGATTATTATTTACCACGGATCTTTTGGGTAACTGATAATGATACGCTTGCTTATGTAAAGACAAACAGGGAGCAAAAGGAATCATCGCTCATGTTTTGTGACGTGAGAAATGGAAATCACATAGAAATTTTTAATGAAAGAAGTAAAACGTATATCAAAGAGCCTGGCGAGGAATATTTTTGTTTGCTAAATGACAGGAAACAGATTGTAATAAGGAGTGAGAAGGATGGGTACATGCAATTATATCTTCATTCCTTTTCCGGGGATTCAATTATGAGACTTGATAATTCGGGATACGATGTGATTGATATATTGGGTTATAATATGGAGAAAAATCTAATATTTTATTCTTCACATGAGGATGGTGGTGTCTTGAAAAATATTTATAGTATTAACCTACAAAACGGGGAAAAGAAAAAAATTTCTGAAAGAAATGGGTGGAATGATGCTGTATTTAATAAAAAAGCAAATGCATTTGTTTTGGAATATTCATCAGTTGACGTACCTCCTGTTTTTTCAAGTAATTCTATTGAAGAAGGGGTCAAATATTATATTACTACCAACGAGAAGGTAACAAATGAAATAATTGAAAAAAGCTACAGGCCAAAAGAATTGTCTGTTTTTAAATCAGTAAATGGTAATTACAATTATTATGTTATAAAACCAGAAAAACTGAAAAAGAAGAAGAAATACCCTTTATTGATTTATGTTTATGGTGGCCCTGAATCGCAAAATGTAAGGAATAAATGGAATGGATACCGAGATGAATGGTTTCAGTATTTGGTTGCGAATGATTATATTGTGGCATGTGTTGATGGCCGGGGAACGGGAGGGAAAGGCAAAGAATTTACAGATAAAGTATACGGACGGTTGGGATTATTGGAAACCCGGGATCAAATTGAATTTGCCCGTTTTATGGGAGAACAAAAATATATTGATGAGAAACGAATAGGAATATTTGGTTGGAGTTATGGTGGGTATATGGCCCTCTTTTGTTTACAGCAAGGGAACAACGTTTTTAAAACAGGTATTAGCGTTGCCCCCATTACGGATTGGAAGTTTTATGATACTGCCTATTCCGAGCGTTTCATGAAAAAACCTACTGAGAATGAAGAAGGGTATGAAAACAGTTCTATTTTAAAAGGGGTTGGGAAATTTGAGAATAAATTCTTACTGGTACACGGTGATTACGATGATAATGTTCATATTCAACATTCGTACGAGTTGATTAAAGAAATGAACCGCCTAAACAAGAATTATGACTTAATGGTATTCCCCAATAATAACCATAATATAAATTCTGAAAACAGTCTTTTTTATCTGTATCAAAGAATGAGTTCCTACATTTTTCAGAATTTATAACATATAACATCCAGTAAATTAGTGTGTTTTGTTTATGGCATGATATTTGGATTTAAGTAAATAAAATCAAATATCATGAAAAAGTTAATATACATATTAGGTGCAGCGGCTGTTTTCTTTACAAGTTGTGAAACAAGTCCATATGCTGATTTTACAGTTTCTAATTCTGTGGTAGAAGTAGGTGAAACAGTCCAGTTTTATAACCATTCATCAAATGCATATGATTATGAATGGGATTTTGCTGACGGTAACATAAGTTTTAACATTGATCCCAGGCATACTTTTTATGACCCCGGTGTTTATAAGGTAAGGCTTGCCGCTATGGATGACAATGAAACGGATATTACATATCGTACCATTACTGTAGTGGAACCACCGACTATTCTGGAAATTGAGGTGTTAGAATACTATGATCAATACGCGGTTCCGAATGCCAGTATAATTTTATACCCTACCTATCAAGATTGGCTTGATCAGACAAACCCGGTAATGCAGGAGGTTCATACTGACAATAATGGTATTGTTGCAATAGAAGGTTTGGAACCTGCTGTGTATTATATTGATGTTTGGCATGAGGTGCATGATAATTATGCTTTGGCAGATGAAGATATTAATTTTATTAGAATATCAGGGATGGTCTATGGTGAAGTAAATTACTTTACGGCTTGGGTTGACTATTATGAGCCGGGTACAAGAAGCGCAAAAGAAAACCATACTAGGTTTAGAAGAAAATCTGTAAATACTGAAAAACGCAAATATGATGTATCTCGTTAAGGAAATAGTTTTTAATGGTTGGCCAAAAAAGGTAGTTAATCGAGTTTATCCAATATAAATCACATAACAGGTTACGAAAATATAGCCTTTTATGTGAGCCCACCGGGAATAGGATTGGTACCGCTTTAAAATATTTCCGGTTTAATGATAAGGTTTATTTGTTGAAAAAGCCGGATTCTCCGGCTTTTTTAATTTTTGAAATGTTGATTTCAAAATATTTTGTTGTTTTAAAGTGGCGAAATTCATATTATGTATTATTTTTGCAAACCTTGTTCCCAATAGGCAGGATTAGCAGGTTTTTGGTACTGTGCTTTACAGGAAGCAGGTATCTAATGTTTGATATATTGAAAGTAAGCCCAGATGGTGAAATTGGTAGACACGCTGGTTTCAGGGACCAGTGGCCGTAAGGCTGTGCAGGTTCGAGTCCTGTTCTGGGCACAATATGAGCAAGGGTTTTGAGTAAGGGGCAAGGGGCTCCACGCCCAAAACTCACATTGTTGCTGATACGCCCAGGTGGTGAAATTGGTAGACACGCTAGGTTGAGGGCCTAGTGGCCGTTTTAGGCCGTGCTGGTTCGAGTCCAGTCCTGGGCACCATGTTAGTTTGTGTGTGAGTATATAGCAAGAGGGCTTCTCACTCAAGGCTCAAACTTAAACCGGGTTTTTTAGGTTATTGATATTATTTTCCCTTAAATTATTTATTTTCTCTTGTAAAAATCTTGGTCTATTAAAAAGGTGCACTCCTTCCATCACATTTTCAAGGTCAGGTATTTCATTTAAAAGAGGTTATATGTAATTCATATAGAAAGAAATAGTTAAAATTAATATTTCAAATTTCTCAAACCTTGGTCTGTATAAAGAAGGGGATGTTATTCCGGTTTTAAATTCCAAATTGAACCTTACATTTTTTGCAAAATAAAATCAATATCCTTATATTTGTCTATTCTTAAATAAGAATTATTCTCATTTGAGTATTAATGAATATTAAGGTGTATGCAGAAGATGATTAAAGACAAGTTACAGAAGGCTGGATTGAAAGTAACCCCTCAGCGAATGGCGATTTTGGAAGCCATATATACATTAAATAACCATCCCACGGCTGAAAATATTTTTGAATATATACGGGAAGTTCATCCGGGCATAGCAAGCGGGACTGTTTATAAGGTTTTGGATGCTTTGGTAGAAAACAAATTAGTGCAAAAAGTAAAAACTGAAAAAGATATAATGCGATATGATGGTGTAATAGATAATCATCACCATTTATATAGTGAAGATTCTGACCGTATTGAGGATTATATAAATGAAGAACTTAATAATGTACTGATAAAGTTTTTTACAAAAAACGAAATTCCCGGATTTGAGATCGAAGATATTAAACTTCAAATAATAGGGAAGTTTACAAAGCGTGAGAAATAACCAATAAAATTATATTAATAGCTGAGAAAATTGAAAAAAATAGGCTTTAAATGTCGTTTAAGTGATATCTAAATGATACAAAACATATCTGTTAAACAACTAAACCAAAGTATACAGTATTAACCCTTTAAAAATTATTCGATTATGGAAAATAATACAAAAAATATGGGTAAATGTCCGGTAACCGGTGCAGCAGGGAGCCATGCTGTTGGTGGTGGCGGGACAAAAAATCGTGACTGGTGGCCGAACCAGTTAAAACTTAATATTTTACGACAAAATTCTTTATTGTCAAATCCAATGGACAAGGATTTTAACTATGCAGAAGAATTTAACAGTCTTGATTTTCAAGCGTTGAAAAAAGATCTTCATACGCTTATGACCGATTCACAAGACTGGTGGCCAGCTGATTTTGGCCATTATGGCCCGCTGTTCATTCGGATGGCCTGGCATAGTGCTGGTACTTATCGCACCGGGGATGGTCGTGGAGGTGGGGGAACTGGTCAACAGCGTTTTGCACCACTTAATAGTTGGCCAGATAATGTTAATTTGGATAAAGCACGCAGGTTGTTATGGCCGATTAAACAAAAATATGGCAAGAAAATATCATGGGCTGATCTTATGATCTTGGCTGGTAATGTAGCATTGGAATCTATGGGGTTTAAAACATTTGGTTTTGCCGGGGGGCGTGAAGACGTGTGGGAACCAGAGGAGGATGTATACTGGGGCTCTGAAACAGATTGGTTGAAAGACAGTGAGCGCTATTCGGGTGAACGTGATCTTGATGATCCGCTTGCAGCAGTACAAATGGGACTTATTTATGTAAACCCGGAAGGGCCGGGAGGAAATCCTGACCCGGTTGCAGCGGCTCACGATATTCGTGAAACATTTGCACGGATGGCAATGAACGATGAAGAAACCGTTGCATTAATTGCAGGAGGTCATACTTTTGGAAAATGTCATGGGGCGGGGGATGCCGGTCTCGTAGGTCCGGAACCCGAAGCATCGGGCATTGAGGAACAAGGACTTGGATGGAAAAGCTCATTTGGCACCGGGAAAGGAGGGGATACAATAACAAGTGGTATTGAGGTTATATGGACCCAAACGCCTGCAAAATGGAGCTATTATTTCTTTGATAATTTGTTTAAGTACGAATGGGAATTGACCAAAAGTCCGGCAGGGGCACATATGTGGGTGGCAAAAAATGCAGATGAGGTGATGCCTGACGCCCATGATCCTTCGAAAAAACATCGTCCTACAATGCTTACAAC
>JBNLCS010000916.1:0-2672 GCA_050303935.1 Bacteroidales bacterium | reverse complement strand
TTTTGATTTACCGGAAGACCAGGCTGTTTGTCATTTTATGGGAATGCCCGACGAAACAAGGCATATTTGGGTACACAATGAAGATATTGTTTTATCACCACCCTGGTCTATTCATAGCGGTTCAGGAACTTCTAACTATTGTTTTATATGGGGAATGGCAGGAGAGAATCTTGATTATGGTGATATGGACACAAGAAAAATTACAGATTTAAAATAACATAGTAACTATGATTTTAGATAAATTTAAATTAGATGGCAAAACGGCATTGGTTACCGGTGGTACGCATGGTTTAGGCATGGCTATTGCAACTGGTTTGGGACAAGCCGGTGCAAACATTGTAATTAATGATATAAACCAGGAAAAAATTGATAATGCCATTAAACAATATAAAGAAATTGGGTTAAATGTGAAAGGTTACCTGTTTGATGTTACAAAGGAAGACCAGGTGAAGGGGTTTATTGAGAAAATAGAAAAAGAAATAGCACCGATTGATATCCTTGTTAACAATGCCGGTATCATTAAAAGAATCCCGATACTTGAAATGGAAATTGATGATTATCGTCAGGTAATTGACGTTGATTTGATCGCCCCTTTCATAATGGGTAAATATGTAGCTAAAGGAATGAAAGAGCGTGGTTATGGTAAAATTATTAACATGTGTTCGATGATGAGCGAGCTGGGACGTCCTTCTGTTTCGGCGTATGCAGCAGCTAAAGGAGGCTTAAAAATGCTTACCAGGAATATGGCGGCAGAATGGGGCCTTTATAACATACAGGTTAACGGCATAGGTCCAGGATATTTTGCAACTTCTCAAACTACACCTATCCGGGTAAACGGCCATCCATTTAACGATCTTATTATGAGCCGCACACCGGCCGGACGTTGGGGAGAACCGGATGAATTGCAGGGGGCTGCTGTTTTTCTTGCTTCACCGGCTTCTGACTTTGTCAATGGACATGTATTATACGTTGATGGTGGAATGCTTGCTACATTAGGGAAAACAACCGCCGAACTTTAAATTAATTACCTAGGCATATTAAATTGAACATAATTATCTCCCGCCTAATTTGTGGGGATCTTTCAAATAATACTAAAATAAATTTTAAATAAATGAAAATAGGAAAATATTCATTCGGAATAGGGGACAGGTTTGCGCAACAGGGGATTGCCCAGTTAAAAGCAATCAAAATGGCCAAAGATGCGGGTATTGAAATAGTACCGGTTTGGAATAAATCGTTTCGTGAACATTCCATAATTGGGACTTCACCCATTGATACCCGAAAAGAGGCAGATGCTGCTGTTAAAGAACTTGGTTGGACCGACCAGTATGTTGTGGACGCTGACCATATAAACATTGAAACTGTAGGTTCATATATTGATACATCAGATTTCTTTACCCTGGATGTTGCTGATTTTATTGGAACAGAAGCTGATGAGACAGATATAAAAGCATTTGTGGCAAATAATTCAAAATACATTGGAAGTTTAAATATACCCGGAATAACAGAATCGTTTGAGGTTACTGAAGATATGTTGAAAAACATTGCCGGTAAATTTTTAATAGCTATCCAGGAAGCCGGAAAAATTTATCGTTTCATTGAATCGAAAAAAGGAAAAGGTAATTTTATAACTGAAGTTTCAATGGATGAAGTTGACGAAGCTCAAGTGCCGGTTGAGATGTTTTTTATATTGAGTATGATCGCTGCCGAGCAGATACCTGCACAAACCATTGCACCTAAATTCACCGGACGTTTTAATAAGGGGGTTGATTATGTGGGTGATGTAAAACAATTTTCCAAAGAGTTTGAAGAAGATCTACTGGTTATTGATTATGCAATAAAAGAATTTGGATTGCCTGATACGTTGAAGCTCAGCGTACATTCGGGAAGCGATAAATTTAGTATTTACCCGGTAATAGGGGAACTGATAAAAAAATACGATAAAGGCATTCATGTAAAAACAGCAGGTACAACATGGCTGGAAGAAATGATAGGTTTGGCCCTTGCTGGTGGTGATGCCCTGGAAATGGTTAAATCGGTTTATAAGAAAGCAATTGTTGATGTAAAAAAACTTTGTGCCCCCTATGCCACAGTAATTGATATTGATGAGTCACAATTACCTTCAGCAAGTGAAGTTGAAGGATGGAGTGGCGAAAAATTTGCCACTACATTGCGCCATATTCCCGGCCATCCTGATTATAATCCAAACTTCAGGCAACTGATACATGTTGGTTATAAACTTGCTGCCCAATTGGGTGATGATTATTTAAATATGTTGCGTGCCAATAGTAAAATAGTTGGTGAACAGGTTACCGAAAATATATTTGAAAGGCATATTAAAAGGCTTTTTGATTTGTAATTTTATAGCTTGGTTTAAAACAAAAGGATATGGTTAAAAATGAACTGATCCGCCAACTGGCGGAGAGCTCAACGAAGTTAACCACTTAATATATCTTAAACATATGAAAAAATTTATGGACGAGAATTTTGTTCTCGAAACGAAAACGGCTGAATATCTTTATCATAATCATGCCAAGGATATGCCCATAATTGATTACCACTGTCATTTAATCCCAAAGGAAATTGCAGAGGATAAGAAATATGACAACATTACCCAAATTTGGTTATACGGTGACCATTATAAATGGAGGGCAATGCGCACGAATGGAGTG
>JBNLCS010000915.1:0-7302 GCA_050303935.1 Bacteroidales bacterium | reverse complement strand
GAATCGGATAAATGGTATTCAGGAAATTCCTATCCGTTAAAAAACACAATCAATAGAAAACTTTTTTTGAGTTCAACCAATGAAGCCCCTTTAATTGAGACATCCAGAGGAAGCTTATTATTTGATTCCCTAAAAATGAATGAGGGATATGACACCTACGATTATAATCCCGAAAATGTAGCTGAGTTAAAAATGACAATGTATTCTGACTTTAATGTTATAAAAGAAGTATTTGCAAAAAGAGAAGATTACTTGTTTTATAAAAGTGCCCCACTTGATAAAACCACAACAATACTGGGCCAGATTTCTGCTACCATTTATGCTTCAAGTTCTGCTGTTGACACAGATTGGTTCTTATTTCTTTTTGTTTTTGACGAAAATGATAACATTGTAGCCAATATCAGTGGTGGTATGTTAAGGGCAAAATTCAGGAATTCCCTTGAAAGGGCTGAATTATTGGAAAAGGACAAAATATATCCGTTTACTATCGATTTAAGCCATACAGGCCTTACCCTAAAAGAGGGTCAAAAAATAGGTTTGGTTATTACCTCTTCCTTTATGTACCCTTATTTTGCTAAAAATTTAAATACCGGTGAAAATAGCCAAGATACGACAAAATATGTAATTGCTAAACAAAAAATATATCACACAAAAGAGTATCGTTCGTTTGTTATAATACCAATATTAAGTGACAATTAAAGCAAAAGCAGGACTCCAAAAAAAGTTTAGGAAAACGGGTTGGTTATAATTATGATAAATGCATATTTAACACCGAGTAGGTGCGAAAAACACAGCCTGCTCCGATTTTCGAGGAAAAGATAAATTACAGGAAGTGGTAAAAGGTTGGATAACCCTTCAAGACAAGTGATTTAACTTCCTACATTGATCATTATTTTTTCGGATAATATTGGTGGTAAAAATACAAACATTACCTTTGGTATAAGAAACGTTGTATAATGGTTTATATATCAGTTGTATAATGGTTTATATATCAGAAGAAAATACCAAAGAACAAGAGAAAAAAAAACTTCTATCCAGTTTATTCCTTCCTGTGATTTTTATTTTGGTACTGTGGGCCATAAAAGCAATTGAGATATTTTTTCACACAAGCTTTGCATCGTTTGGGATACTGCCAAAAACAACTGAAGGCCTGAAAGGCATCGTATTATCCCCACTTATTCACGGGTCCCTTGAACATTTGTATAACAACTCAATTCCTTTGCTAGTACTGGGCACATCAATTTTTTATTTCTATAAGGAAGTGGCTTATAAAGTTATTTTCTACGGATGGATATTCTCCGGTCTGTGGATATGGTCAATGGGAAGGGAAGCTTACCATATTGGTGCAAGTAGCCTTGTATATGCTTGGGCTGCATTTATCTTTTTCAGCGGGATCATTAAAAAAAATAAAAACCTTCTTGCTATATCAATGTTGGTTGTTTTTTTGTATGGCAATATGGTATGGTGGATATTCCCTATTGAAGAAGAAATATCATGGGAAGGGCATATGATGGGTGGCTTGGCCGGATTAATCCTGGCATTTTATTTTAAAAATTACGGTCCACAAAAATATACGCCTGAATGGTTACTTGAAGACGATGATACAGAAGAAGATGCCAATCAGGATAATAATGATAGTTCCATAACAATTAACTACCAATTCAAGTCATCAGATAATAAAAACTAAATTATAACGCTACGCTTTGAATTTGCAAAAAAAAGCTAGTGGTATATCTGGTTCTAAACAGCTTTTGTTTCACAAAATTGCCAAGGACCAATATATTTTTAAGTCAACAGAAAAGTGACGTATAAGACTGTTTTGGAAACCACATGCAAAAAGGATAATGTTTCTCCATATCACGAGTGACGCGTCACTATACGAAAATTTTCTTTACAGTATCTACAATTTGTTTTGATAGTTGCGTTAATTTTTCCCAATCGTTGTTGGCAATAATTTCTTTGGTCACCAGTTGCCCTCCCATACCTACAACGGCTGCACCAGCATCAAACCAGGATTTAAGGTTGTTAGGGTCGGGGGTTACGCCTCCAGAAGCCATAATTTGTGTCCAGGGCATAGGGCCTTTTATATTTTTAACAAATTTAGGCCCCCCCAGGTCACCGGGGAATATTTTAATAAATTCAGCTCCCAGTTCTTCAGCTTTAGAAACTTCACTAACTGAAGTACAACCTGGCATCCATGCAACCTTCCTTCTATTACAAACCTTGGCCATTTCTTCATTTAATATAGGAGAAACAACAAATGCTGCGCCCAATTGGATATATAATGCAGTAGTTGAAGGCTCTATTATAGATCCTGCTCCTAATACCAGGTCAGGCATATCAAAAGAAGCCATTTTATATAATTCGCTAAATATTTCATGGGCATTGTCGCCCCTGTTTGTAAATTCAAAAACCCTGAGACCACCTTTATAGCAAGATTTTAACACATTTTTACAAATTTCAGGGTCCTTATTGTAGTACAAAGGTACCACATGGGATTCCAATATTTTGTTTAATACTTCTAATCTTGTAAATCGCGACATATTCTAAATATATTAACTTTTTAACCGGTAAACTAAAAACTACCTGGAAACCCTTCCCGAAGCATCTCCACTTATCAGTTTTTCAACTTCGTCAACGGTTACCATATTAAAATCACCATGAATTGTGTGTTTAAGGCACGAAGCAGCAACAGCAAAATCCAAGGCCTTTTGGTCATCATCATACGTGTTTAATCCGTAGATCAACCCTCCCATAAATGAATCACCACCACCAACACGGTCAACAATATGCGTGATATTATATTCAGGGGCTTTAAAGAGGGTTTTTCCATCGTAAAGTACCCCGCTCCACGAATTATGGTTTGCACTTACCGATCCACGCAACGTAGTAATCACTTTTTTGCACCTTGGAAATTGTTTCATTATTTTTTTAGATACTTCAAGATAAGCACCTGCTTCAACATGTCCTTTTGTAACGTCAACGCCATCCGGGTGAATATTTAGCGACATGGCAGCATCTTCTTCGTTACCAAGTATAATATCACAACCTTCAACCAGTTGCGGCATTACCTCCTGTGCTTTTTTACCGTATTTCCAGAGATTTTTACGATAATTTAAATCGGTAGAAACAGTTATACCTTTTGCATTGGCAGCATTTATCCCTTCCTGGCATACGTCTGCAGCCCCTTGTGAAATCGCTGGTGTAATGCCTGTCCAATGAAACCAGGTAGTACCATTTAATACTTTGTCCCAGTCAATCATTCCCGGTTCAATTTGTGATATGGAGGAATAGGCCCTGTCATAAATAACCTTGCTGGCCCTGGCCACTGCACCTGTTTCAAGAAAATAAACCCCTAATCTTTCCCCTCCATAAATAATATAGTTGGTGCCTACATTTAAACCTTTCAGGGTTTGGATACATGATTTGGCTAGATCGTTTTCAGGCATCCGGGTAACAAATTCTACTTCCATTCCATAATTTGCTAACGATACTGCAACGTTTGCCTCACCACCTCCAAAAGTTGCCTCAAACTCACTAACCTGGTTGAACCGAAGGTTTTTTGGGCAAGCCAATCGTAACATCACTTCACCAAACGTAACTATTTTTACTGCCATATAATAATTTATTTTTGTATAAAAATACTAAACAAATTAAATCATGCAATCGTTTGTTATCAATATGCTCATTTGTTGGTGTTATTCCCTATTTTAGGTATCTCAATTTCAGGTTTATTGTGTTGATGGTTACCTTTCAGTTGAACAAAGCATTCAAATTATTCTTAGTTGTAACTGTTTCGAAATGGGAAGATAGCATCAGGTAGAACCTGTGTAAGGGTTTAAGGTTTTTTAAATTCACTAAATCGTCCTTCTGTATCTGTAAATTTTAAATAATCTTGCGTCAGGTACAATATTTTAAATTCTACTTGGTCATCTACAACAATATTTTTGCCATCTAGTGTATATTGAATAAAACTGGAAGTAGTACTTGAACTACCACAAATTTTTTTATACCGATATGTATCTACATGGAATTCAAGATAATCATTACAAACAGTACCCAATTGAATGTCAATTTTTTCCCAGTTACCCAATAATAGATCTTTGTCATAAGTTTCAGTATCCTTTTCACAACTGCTAAAGAAAAATATCAGATTGACCAGAATTAGTAAAGTATAAATGTTTTTCATGGTTAAAAATTTAATAATTAATAGAGTTGAATGGATAACAATTCCTGTGCCAGTATTTTTCTATGAAGTGTTTGATTTGAAAACTTAAGCCCCTGATCAAGATATTCCAATTAATCGATCGTATTGGTGTGGTGGTGTACCAATTCATTGGATTTAACGTTAAAGCGGCTGTTGGTTGTTTTTTCTGTGTGGTAATCTTTTACTCTTTTGTTACTGTGCATCAAATCATAAATAACCATGCATAATTTTGCACCTTTTTTCCTTTATGCCGTGTTACGATTTTTAACCGTAGCTATGGCTATGCTTTGCAAATCGTGCCTTGTATAAAGAAAAAAATGAAACAAAATATAAAGCATGTTATTTATAACTTAATGCACTAGGTTTTTGTGGTAGTTGCTTTATTTTTAGTTTTCTCCTAGTAGGTAGTTATGAATTTCATGTATCTTGATATTTAGCTAAATTCCTAAGTTAACAAGATGTTTTACAGTGTGATAAATTAAAGCGGCTTTTATACATTCTTTTGTTTCTTTTATAGGGATTTTCTGGTTTAACTGAAAAGTTATTGCACGTGTTCCTTCATATTGAAATTTATGGCCATACACTAATTTGAACGTGTCAACAAGCCTGCTCGTGCACTGAAAATATAAGGCATATTGATTTGGTAACTTCGGTTTCCAATCCATTCTGAGTGTACTTCCTTTTTCTGTAATAAAACTCGGTTCCCCCCACTTTAGTGTTTCTTCCAGAAAAGGAACTTCTGCTGTTTCTTCTGCCGTTTCTCTTACCAGTTGTCGAAGATATAGCATACAATCTTTAACAGGGTCAGGATAATTGGAAAATATTTCTTCTATTTTATGGTCTGTCTTTACAATCAGGTTACTCATTTTTAAATGTGTTTCATATTTTTATTAGGAGGATCGAAATCGTTTTTCTAAAAAGATAATTTCAACTGTATATTTAATCTGCATAGTCAATAGTAAAAATAATTGTAGCGGTTACTCAGTATTTATGGCTCTTAACAAAATATTTGAAGGTTTGTTTATTCTGTTCCAGAAGTTTTCCAAGATAGAAAACTTTCTAAATTAAAATATGAGCATATTTTTGTTTTTCAGTAACTTATAAATGGCTTTAAAAGAATAGGAATGGGGGCTTTGTATAAATTATGGTTCTAAGCCAGTGATTTAAATTTAATAATATTGAACAAAGAATCGATCAGTATTGTATAGTTTAAAATAATTACCAGGGAGTCCGGGGCATTTTCTATTGAGATGCACGCACAACATCTTTGTAAACTAGTTATACGTCACTCTTGATATAGGGAAACAGCATCTATATATGATGCATTTTCCCAGATAGCTAGTATTAATGTGTCCTCGAACTCCCTGGTGTTTTCTTCTACTTATGCATTATTAATTCTTAATTTTAAATTGCAATGGAAGTTCTTCGTTGTTAATCAAAGCATTTATCCGACTTATCTCGTTAATTGAGAAGTCTCCGGTAATAATGCACCTGCCTTCTAATATTTCAGACATAACAAATGGTGCCTGAAGTACTTTTTCATCCAGAACAATGGCTATAGATTTACTTATGTTCTGCCTTGTAATGTCGCTCCATATTGATTTGCCCGGTTCATCAAATGCAATTATCAGCACAGGTTTATTATCAGATAAATCCATTTTTACCAAAGACTCTGTAATATAAGAATTATCTAGTGAGGCTTTATTTTGCAATAAATACAGATAAAAATCCCCATTTTTGTTTGGCTGATCGCTCCAAAAGAAATTTATACCTTGTCCCGGTGCACTTACATAATTTTTTTTAATGTAACTGTCTACCTGGGACTTATTATCTTCTTTACAATACCCAAATATTCCTGAAAATTTATGTAATTCTTTATCTTCAGTGGGAATATTTAATAATTCAGCCAGTTCACTATCGGTCCCCAGGTTTTTAATAACTTCCAACCTGTCATAGGTTTCATAAAATTTAACCTTTCCTTTTGAAATACATAAATTACTTAATGTTAATGAATCAATTTCACTATCAACTTGTACATTTATGCATGATAGATTATTGTCTACTGTAACATCAACATCCGGAATTCCACAATCATTTAATCTTGATTCAATAATCTTCGCCGATTTGTTTAACATTTCCGCAGAGTGATTATCATGTATACACTGAAGTGTGAATGTTTTTTTTGTTGCTAAACTGGTTTTTGGAAATGAAGATATAAGTATACCTGCAGTTATTATTGTAATTAATATATAAACTATTGATTTCATAATTTTTTTAATTTTTGGTTAATAATAATTTTTGCCTTATAAATCATTGAAAGGCTTAGAAACTATTTGAATTTTGTATTTGAAATTTTTTATAGCACGTTTTTTGACCGTATAAGCCAAATCTTTCGAGAACCGACCAAAGGAAACTCATGAGTTTATGAGTAATATTGGTTACTGTTCAATAAAAATATAACCCAATACAGGCGAAAAAAATGCCAAAAAATAACGAAGGATAAAATCCAGACAGTTTCTTAATAGAAGAGTCTATTTATGAAATCGAAGGATATACTTTTTTGGCTGGATCTTGAATACGAATCCTGCAAAGCTGTAACAGCCCGGGTTTGATATTGAAGAATTTTAGTTCCTCATTGTTAAACTGTTGATTTGTTCTGTTATTAGAAATTCGTATTTCAAATTTAGCAGGATGGATTTGTAATGTGTTAAAATCACAATCTTTACATAGAATGTATAGAGAAGGGAAATCTAAAGGTTCTGCAAGAATAGCAGAATAACAGATATCCCCAACTTGCTCTATTGAATTGGAATTAGAATCATCACCGGTATTTGTATCATTGTTTAAAAATGATAGAAAGAAAATAAAAGAGAACACAATTAAGATTCTGCCAATCCAATAATCTATATTTTGTTTCATAACCGCCATTGTTATACAAAGATATTCAAATTTTCGATATATTATTTTTTAGGTTTTATTAAATCAGTGAGACTGTGATTTCAGGAATGAAGTGAATTGAAATTACTAAGTCGAACTGATCCCGAGCTAAGTCGAGGGATCTCTAAGGGTAATATTCCCCGTTCCTTGGGGATACC
>JBNLCS010000914.1:0-4010 GCA_050303935.1 Bacteroidales bacterium | reverse complement strand
GCATGAAAAACACTGGCAGAAAGCTAACAACCGTTGTAGTAAGAGCAGTAATCACTGCTGAAGCTACTTCAACCACGGAACCGTATATTACTGTTAATAGTTTTTTCCCTTTTGTTCCTGTGTTTTGGGGCATTTCGAGATGTCGAATGATATTCTCAGTAAAGACGACCCCGACATCCACCATAACACCAATAGCAATGGCAATACCGGATAGCGCAACAATATTGGCATCCACTCCAAATCTGCGCATCACAATAAAAGTCATTAATACCCCAATAGGAAGCAAACTTGAGATTAATACAGATGCCCGTAAATTTAACACCAATACAATAACCACAATGATGCTAATCAATATTTCCAGGGTTAGTGCCTCTTCCAATGTACCAAGGGTCTCCTTAATCAACCCTGTCCTGTCATAAAAAGGTACTATGTCGACCTTTGAAACCGTGCCATCATCCAGAATTTTGGAAGGCAACCCGGGTCCAATTTCCGCTATTTTTTCTTTTACATTATTTATTACCTCAAGAGGGTTGGCACCATACCGGGCAACCACTACCCCACCAACCGCTTCAACACCACCTTTATCAAGCCCCCCTCGCCGCGTTGCCGGACCAAAGTTCACCCTGGCAACATCTTTAATACGTATGGGAACATTATCTTTAACAGTAACTACACTTTCTTCAAGGTCTTCCAGGTTTTTTATATACCCCAGGGCCCGTACCAAATATTCAGCACGGTTAAATTCAATGGTGCGGGCACCAATATCCAGGTTACTTTTTTTTACGGCCTGTAGAATCTGTGCTACATTTACACCATATGCTTTCATAGCATTCGGATCAATATCAACCTGGTATTCTTTTACAAAGCCACCAATTGAAGCAACTTCAGCAACACCTTTGGCCGAAGTAAGTGAATAACGAACGTAGAAATCCTGGATAGTTCTTAATTCCTGAGGGTCCCATCCACCAGCAGGATTACCATGTTTATCACGCCCTTCAAGGGTATACCAGTATATCTGACCAAGTGCTGTGGCATCAGGGCCAAGTGCAGGAATAGCATCTTCCGGTAACGTGCCTGAGGGAAGTGAATTCAGTTTTTCAAGAATCCTGGTGCGCCCCCAATAGAATTCAATATCCTCTTCAAAGATGATATAAATACTTGACAGACCAAATATTGAATTACTCCTTATTGTTTTAACCCCGGGAATACCCAACAAGGCTGTTGTTAGGGGATACGAAATCTGGTCCTCAATATCTTGTGGGGATCTTCCAGGCCATTCCGTAAAAACGATTTGCTGGTTCTCACCGATATCAGGAATGGCATCTACCGGAACGGGGTCACGAGGAATAAGTCCTGACTTCCAATTAAAAGGTGCATTTGCGATTCCCAAAAAAATGAATATTGCCAATACCAAAAAGGTTACCAGCCTATTCTCAAGAAAGAATTTAATTATTCTGTTTAACATACCTTAATTGTTTTTGAATAATTTATAAGTTATGGATTTAACAGGTAAAAAGAAAAAATTAAAGGTGGTATTACTTACATCGTAAATAATTTTATATTAACGTCACTATTAATTACAACGCGAAAAAATTTGCTTGTAATTAAATTATACCGGACACCACCTGAATTTTTCAAATAAGGTATGTTTGTAATTTAGAAAGGACGACTGACGTCCCTGGCGGGTGAATATTATATTCGAATAAATCTGATTTCTTGTAGTTGTAACTTTCAAATAAACCAGAAATTGTTGGTATTTCAAAAAGTTGGATTTCTTTTAAATCATCAAATTTTATATCAATTCCGGATACAATGAAATTGTCAACCGCATTAATAAAAACCGTTTCATCTTTACAAGTATGATTTTCCTTATTTCCGGTATGGCTGTGTTTGTCTGTATTTGCTTTGCAACAACCCACGGTTGGTTTACAGCAATTTTCAGCCTCACCAAAAATACCTATATCATATAACGTATGCTGACAATAATGTAAATTGATTTTCACTCCCATTGTTGTTACCAACAAAAGTAGTACCAATGCAATATGACCTATTTTTTTTATCATTATTTAGCAATTCACATAACAAATATACGTTGTTTTGCTTCAACAATGTTATAAAATTTTCTTAAAAATTTATAATATTTTCAGATATTAATATATGCATCTGCTTAAATTGCAATAATATTGACAAATACCATTGCCCATATTGTTCAACATACCTTAATGTATCAGAATAATTGATCTATAACGAATTAATCACATTGGAAAGTTTGTCCTTAATATGGTTTGCGATTGGCTTGAGTTTATCATTTTCCACGGCAATCATGGATGCCAAAGGATCAATAGCTGCCACTTCAGTTTTTTCACTACTTACTTGCTGAATGATTACATTGCAAGGCAACATGGTTCCAATTTTATCTTCTGATTGTAATGCTTTGTATGCATTTGGCGGATTGCATGCCCCAAGAATCCTGTATTTTCTGAAATCAACATCCAGTTTCTCTTTCAGTTTATCCTGAATATCTATTTCAGACAACACACCAAATCCCTCATTCTTCAAAGCATCTTTTGTTTTACGAATAGCGGATTCAAAATCTGTTTCTATAGTTTTTTCAATATAATATTTCATAATAAATATTTTGATAAATTTGTATGCAGTATGTTGAAATATCATGCCAAAACGTTTTTTTAAAGCCCTTGTAATTCAAAGACTACCAAAACAAATGCATTTAGAGTAAATATTTTATTTGTATGTAACCTGAAATCAGGAAAGTAATTCCACAACATGTAGATGATATACACATATTTTATTTAAACAGCCCTTGAATTAAATAATCAGATATAGGTTTTTCCAGACCTACAGCCCAAACCCAATATGCAGCCCAAGGCTTACGTGATAACCCTCAGCATCAAAAGCCACTTCGAGTAAAGGACCAACGTGAAATTCGCCAAAATTAAAATCATAACCGGTTTCGATGTGCAGGGCAGGATGTTTATCACCAGAAAAACCTTGCTCCATAGCTATTCCCGGGGAAACACCAATACTTAATTTGTTTATTGGCCTGTACAAAGCCACCAAACCGATAGTTTGGTGCTTGTGTTTGTCAAAAATTAATTCGTAACCAAACCCAAACCCAAATTTACCGTGTGCCAGACTACGTGTTAAATGGCCATGCATTCCTTTACTGAGATCTTTTTCACCGCCCAGGTAAATCGTCATCGCTGCCAGTCCAAATTCATAATTATGATCATAATCATGGTGAGAATACTCCTGAGTATATATTTTGCTACTTAGAATAAACAAAAATATGAGTAAAAATGAAACAAAAATATTTTTCATGAAAAGAAATTTTTTATGCTAACAGTAATGAACAAAAAAGGTTTACCAAAAATACTTTTCATAAGGATTTTTACCGGTAAAGCTTTCTCAACATTGCCATTATAACCTTCAACAGATTTTAACCTATTTGTTTTCACGAATCAGTATCACCCTGAAAACTCTGCTTTTTCCCTCCCCTATCTGCCCAATGAATCTGATGAAAACGGGCAAGATTCACAGTTTCGTTTCGAGAGATTTTACTGGCGAATAAATGAATTATGATAGACCTCATTAAAATAAAAATATATTATTTTTTATTATGAGAATATTCTCATTATATTTGTAACGAGAATATTCTCATATAAACAATTAAAAAACTGATGCCAAGAAGAATAAGGTTAAGAAAAGTAGTCGCACCACCAAATTTCAAAGGGTATAAACCATATGGTTCAAAAAACAGTTCGACTGAATTAGTGGAATTATTATACGAGGAATATGAAGCTATTAAACTAACCGATTATGATTTAATGAACCATATGGAAGCCGCAGAATTAATGGGGATATCAAGGCCGACTTTTGCAAGGATTTATGAAACCGCCAGAAGAAAAATTGCAAAAGCTTTTGTCGAAACTAAAGAAATAAGAACTGTTTATGGAAATGCCCTGTTAGATAAAAATTGGTACGTGTGCACC
>JBNLCS010000913.1:0-3757 GCA_050303935.1 Bacteroidales bacterium | reverse complement strand
AAGATTACAAAAGTCTATGTTCATTTAATTTTTAATAATTCTTGAAATAAACATACCCTGGTTTGTTTCAATTCGCACGATGTATATACCCTCTTTTAATGAATGCAGGCCAATCCTGTTTGACCCGGGCCCTAAAACCATGTTTTTATGTTTATTTCCAATAATATCAAATACCTGAACATTAATTTCACCATTAAACCTATTGTTAAAATAAATATATCCTCTGGAAGGATTCGGGTACAGGTCTATTTTTTTATAATAAAAAAGCCGGTTAATATTATTTCCCAAGGGGCAGGAAATGCAAATATTATCTATCTGCCACCCTTCATCCCTGCCGGCATTATCTGAAATAAATGTATACCTTATATAAATTGTATCAAGTATTTCTGTGCTACCGGCTTCAGGAAAATGCTCATCTATTAATGAAGTAATATCTTTAGCAAAATAGGAATGGACCCAGCCACCGGAATTGCCTGAAATAACAATACTGTCGTTTACGGTTGTATCCGTTGATTCAAAATAATGGTAATTTTGTTCCAGGTATTTTTCTTCATATTCCAGATCAAACAAATCAACCCATTTTTCACCATAATCCAGTGAAATTTCAATTTTACCAACATCCAGCAAGGATTCTGTTAAAAACCTGTGGTCAAATTCTATATACATTATCTGGTAGATTCCTAAATAGTTTGGAATTCTACCATCATCGGTATATTTCACAATAAAACGGGATGTATCGTCATTTGCATACAAACTATCCAAACCGGTAACAATTGAAAAGTCACTGTTGTATGAATTATTAAAAACATTTTTAGTTGGTTTGCCTACCTCCCATAGTGAATTTTCCTGAATAAATAAAAGGTTCAGTTCATTGTCAAAAAAATTACATAATTTGTCTGAACTTCGTATATTTTGAGAAAAACAAATACTTACACAAAAGGCATAAACCGAAAAATATAAAATTACTTTTTTCATAGTGAGTCTTTTTAATTTAAATGGAAGATACTAATTTATTTAATTTACTCTGTCAATATCATCCTCTTGGTATCAATCTCTTTTCCATCGGCAATTAAAGCATACATGTACATGCCTGCCATTAATTCATTACCATATATGGTAAGGCTCCCGATACCGGTTTGGCCCAGGTCGTAACTTTTTATTTGTTTGCCGTTCATATCATAGATATAAATGGTTGCTGTGTTTACCCCTTCTGGTAATACATAATCTATTTTCGTGTCTTTGTTAAATGGGTTGGGTACGTTCTGGCTCAGCGAAGCACTGTTTATATAATTATTTACAACACTTTCAGCCGATTTGAATTTCGCTTTGTCCACTAAATTTTCTAAATTATCAATTTGTCTTTGCTGCTCTTTAACCGCTTCCAGCAATACGGGTATAAAACTTATATAGTCAACCGCGTACGTGCCATCTGTTGAATCAATGCGCACAAATTCAGGGAACACTTCCTTTATTTCGTCAGCCAGGAAACCGTATTTGTCCCCTTTTGAAAATTCAGGGGTGTATATCCTGGTTTTCCGGACTATGGTATCTTTCCCATTAATTTTTTCAACCAACTGAAACGTGTCCACCTTTTGTTTTAATTGACCGGATTGGTAAAGTAACAAAAGTTCTTCCCTGGTTTTAAAATTGTATTTATGGCCATCAATACGGTTTATTTTAGTTATCATTTCCTTGCCGTCAATTGGTGTTATATTCTTTTTAAAACGCCTATCGGAAGTTTCGTATAAATGTACGCATTGGATGTCGCCCCGGGTCTTTAATGAATAAGAGGTTGTTGGTGCCGTACCAATGCCTAAATGGGCGTACCCGTAGTAACCGTCAAACTTTAAGTAACTATTGTTGTCCAAATATATACAGTCACCTTTATATAAAATATTCCCGTTTAAACGGAGCGCGTAGTTGGAATTGGTACCTTTTACTATATTTACTGTTGCCCCGCTATAATACGCATTTAGATCAATAAGCCCGTAAACTGACTGGTTTGTATAATAGATTTTCGGTGTCCTTATGGTATTGATATATGTATCGGAACTTATGTTACTAACAGACATTGAACCGGTAAATTTTGAGCTCCCATTCACGGTAAAGAATCAGGTGTGAGATTCAGGGTGGCCTGTTAAATCTGTAATTATTTTCGTTTTTATGAGCATCGGATTAAAATCCTAAAATTTGTTCTTTTACTTTTGTTCCCGTCAAAGTTTCGGGATTTACGCTTCGCTCCAACGTGACACAAAAGTTATAAAAAGTCAAGACCTACAGATTTTTGCTTGTTTTCTACACTTCATTACGCTAAATTTCCTGAACTCCCCCGATCAAGATTTTGTGGGATTTGTCCAAGCAAATCCTTACAAATCTAGAATCGGGAGTCAAACAACAGGAAATTCTTAACCTGACTGCCGTCTGGCAGGCGCTACATTCCATTTGAAAATCTACGCAAAAACCTGTAGGTCGATCCTCAAAACTACTTTTCCGATATTATTTAATGATTTTAGGACTATAATACAATAGTCATATTCGTTTTTTATGTTCTGTTTTTCTCTATAACCCTGACAGGGATTGAGGCTCCTGTCAGGGTTTTCTTATTTTTGCAAATAAATTTAGCGCTCCTCCTACCAGGCTATAAACTTTTCTAAGCGCTACTATTACCTATTATGATGGTTTCACAATGCCCAACATTTCAAGGTATTGTGGCTGTTCTTCTAAGGCCACGCGGGCAACTTTGGTAAAGTCAGACATCCAGCCTTGTAACGCATCAAAGGCAGCATCTCGATCAAGTGTGGCCTGCTGGGCCTCGCCCGTTTCCTTTAGCCTTGCATTGAACTTGTGTTCAACCTCTTGTATGGCAGCTTGTCCGGCCTCTAACACCTCCCTGGTGATACCATATTTGGCCAGGCCTGCCATTGCTTCATCATCATTCAATGCATTGGCATAAAATGCTTTTGCCTGGTTGATCCATCCGCTTAACGAACTTTTCCGGTCGCCATCGAGTTGCATGGACTGGCCTGCTTTACGGTTGTTTTTCAGTGCCACGCGCGCTATTTTCACATGTTTCATGTACCCTTTACCAGCTATGGCCCTGGCCACATGTAAGGCATCGGTGGCCTCGAACTGCTCACCGTATTCCTTCTTCTGGCGCTCATTTAAACGGGAAGCCTGATCGTAATAAGCAAGCCCTTCGTTTAACCGGTCCTGATCGTATCCTTAGGTGGTAACAGCCTGTAAAACCGGTTGGACATTCATGGTGTTGTTAATCGCATTTTGGGCAAACAACAGTTCCCTGTCAATAATTTGATTTGTCATAATAAAATTTATTTAATTGTTAATAAAATGCATGATTACGTTATGTATATATCAAAAAAAACCGCTCTATATCCGATTGTTATAAGCAATATCCTTCGCTAATGGGTCCGGCTTCGCCCTGGTTGTTAAAAAAACCGGTAAAAAACCATAAAGGCTGGCGGACAGGCCATCCTTGTATCCGGATAAATTATTTTTTGTAACGGTTAGGCCTTTTTTTCAAGCGGTTGAATGATTTTTTGTAACGGTTGTGTGATTTTTTCGTGCCAATGGGTCATTTTATTACGCGGTTTTCTCATTTTTTAGTACGTTTTTATAATTTTTTACTGCGTTCTATTCATATTTGTATGGTTTAACATGAAAAAGTAACGGCATTTTATCAAATTAATTACGTATATGTGTTAATTTAAAATGATTATAAATAATGACTTATATGTAT
>JBNLCS010000912.1:0-3871 GCA_050303935.1 Bacteroidales bacterium | reverse complement strand
TTGGTGACCATAAGCATCTCCGAATTCCCTTTTATAATATTCAAAACCATAACCATTTTTTATGTGTTTCTGGTCATCAGAGTATAATGGTATATCGAACCAGTTTCTCATAGTATTTAAGCTGTTTTCACTAATGATGGTACCTTTTACCAGCTCATCCATAAATTTTCCTAATTCATATGCGTTTATGGCAATCCCCCCGTCACCTCCAACTCCTATTTCATCCATATAAAAATCCTGGGCTTCAATGTATTTACCATTTCCGTACAGATCTTCATATCCTTTCACCACTCCATCCGGGGCTTTATCATCACCTATACCATAGTGCGCACTTTGTAAATTGAGGGGATTAAAAATTCTTTCCTGGTAAACTTCTTTTAAGGTTTTTCCAGATGCTTTTTCAAGAATCATTCCCAATAACAAAAAATTCGTATTGGAATAACTGTAGTCTTCATCCACTTTGAAGTTAGCCTTTTTTCCATACACATATTCCAGTAATTTTTCCTGATTCCAATTGTTGTCGGCCCTGTTGAACAAATCCATACTCATTTTAACGGTGTAGATATCGTGTATGCCACTTCTATGGCTCAACAAATGTTTTATCTGGCTTTCGTTTGCATTATCTATTTTATCAGTAATCGATTTATCAATCCATTTATTCACAGGGTCTTCTAAGGATAGTGCACCCTCATCAACATAGGTATATATTGCTGTAGCCGTAAAAGTTTTAGAGATACTGGCAATCAGAAATTGGTTGCCCGGTTGCATTTCTACATTAGACTTGATATCGGCATAACCACCTGATCCAAGCCAAGTGCCAAAATCATCCCTTATCATTACAGATACACCTACAGCACCATTATCAACATAATTATCGATTATGTCCTGGTAAGTAATATTTTTTGGATGTATAGCTGATGAATCGGTAAAAGAAAGGGAATTATAATATCTGGTTTCAGGATAGACCGTATCTTTTTCGCAAGACATTAAGAATACGAATAAAAACATTATTATTGTTATATTTAAATATTTCGATTTCATGATATAAATTTTTGGAATTAAAAATTAAACGTTATGCCAATCATTAAAATGCTTGTGAATTCACTAAAATTAAGCATATTGCCCTCGTATTTTATAAATGGGTTTATTTTTTCCGGTTTGATATATGTCATTCCTATATGTGCACTGGTTGTAAATGCAGGAAAAGAATTAATGTTTGTGGATACATACTTTTTCTTGTCCTCATCTAATTGATAGCTTTCTCCGGGATAAAACCCATGCAAATAACCTATTCCAATCCCCATATCAACACCTAATATATTTTTGATATTTGGCTGATAGGTGTAATTGGCCTTAAGATAAGGTGCACTAACGAGTAATTTGTGATAAAAATAACCCAGATTAGCACTTATCTGATGACTACTTCTTGTTTTTTCATTTTTTAAAAACGTTGCTCCAATTTCAAATCCGGGATTTATGGGTGCAAGCCCCAAAAATGGTATTCCATATTGAACTTCTGTTATAGCAACGGAATAATCTTCAATACCGAATTTAAATTGTCCAAATAAATTTTGCATTGTTAGAATAAAAAATGTATTGATAATTAATAACTTTAGATGTTTCATTATTGAAATATATTTTAAGTTTTATATCTCAATAGACAAATGTTTATTTTAAAAGTTGCTTTGGAATCCTAGTTGTCTCTAGGAGAATTCATCACCAGGCGAACAGATCATCAATATCAAAAAGAACCAATGCTGGATTTGAGTTTTCATTAAATATTTTCAGGAATTCTTGTTCCTGGTCTAATATCTTTATGTTCTCTTCAATCTTTGCATTTATCTGTGCTATCTTAGCATTAATAGTCTCATTATCAATCAAACCTATAATCCCCTTATTGTAAGTACCTTTCAATTTTACATTAAGTTTATTTTCAGGGAAAATTATTCTTCTAAACACTTTCGAATCATTCAATTTAGTATCATAAAAAATGTACAAATAATATCTAATATCTAACCCAAGTAGAATTTCAAATATAAATTTTTCTTCATATTTTGCATAATTACCTAGTACACGCGCTTCAGAATTTTGACGCGCATATTTTAGCTTTTCTTCAAGTCTTTGCATCTTTAATTCGTTTGGAAAACCAAAGTCCCCAAAGTCCATTTCATACCTTTTTAAAATCATTCCATTTTTTATTTCATAAATATAATTATCAAAGGATTGATTAAATACAAATCCACATTCTGCATCACATGTAATTGGTTGAATCGAGCCTGCCTCATGAGTATCCATCATTAAACCTGCATCAGCACTAGCTACAGTAGACATTTTCACCAGATTATCTATTTCTTTAAATTGTCCTTTTTGGGGAACACAAACATGAATATAATAATCGTTCTTGTCGATATTATGATAACTTAAGTAAAAATATTTACTGTCAACAAAAAAGTTATGAACGTTAAACATTTCATCAGGCTTCTTATATTCTACCATAAAATCAAGATTTTCAATATCATATCCAATGATGGATCCATCATTGTCCAATATATACAAATTTTCATTTGCTATATAAAAGTCTCTAATTACAATATATTCCCCAGGCCCTTTCCCCATTTTGGCCAATTCCCTATTATACTGACCATCAATACGAAATACAATGATACTTTTTCTTGACTTATCTAAAATAAAAATTTCATTATTATGTAATCTCACTTTAACAATATCACCTATAAGAGATTGTTCTATAGTTTGTAAAGGAATATATTTTGATTCTTCATGAATAAAGAATGTATCAATTGCACTTTCATTTGCCTTAATTGTTGTAATTTGATTATTTGTGATATTTTTATTACCTTGATTATCAAACCTTACAAAAAATACTGTATAAATTAATACAAAATATATAATATTAAATCTAAATATCTTCATAATAAATCAATATATAGTTATATAATAATTTGGTCTTCGCAAAATGAAAATAATTCTTTGGCATCGTAATAACTTTTTACTGTAAAAGAAAATACCATGTTAATTGTTTATTATTTAATCCTGTCCAACTATAATAGATAACCCACATTTCTATTAACCAAACACCAATAACTACAAAATTAATATAATTTGTGAGACTGTGTAAAAACCAAAAATTGTGAGACTGTGTAAAAACCAAAAACGAACTTTATAGTCTCTGTATCTCAATATTTTTCAGCATAATCATTTGCCTCACACCAATATTGCAGGTACGCTGGGCAATTTTGATTTACATGCGCCGCATATACTTCATCCGAACAAGTTGAAAACATAGTTTGCGTAGTACAATCACAATAGTTAACACCGCAATTATAACAACCACACGTATGATCAAAACCATTTTTTCCATAATAATGGTATATATGATTGCCTGATGAAACATTTGGGTAATAGTAATCTCCAGCTCCTATTTCTGATTGAGCAATAGATACTTTTAAAACATTCTATAATGATACATTGCCAATTTCTCCATTATTACTCAAATAAAATAGATTGGTTATAGTCAAAACTGAAACAAATTATATTACATAAATAAAAAATATTACCAAATATAAATCAACAGGGCCGGACTTTCGCATTTAAAAAAGTTGATAACAAATTTAGGCCAACTCATAGGCAGGTTTTATAGAGCATTATACCAGCGTAGGTATTAAAAAAAGAGGCTTAGAAGTAAAGAAAGACCTCATTTTTTATGTTCTTTTCAGAAATAGGCCATCCCGAATAATAAACAAAGGTAATTAGGAACAAGTATTTACAACTTTAATCCCAAAATATTTCAACCAACGTTTCATGAACTGGATGAATCACTGAATAGCCTCTCCGGAAAAATAATTGCTATTAA
>JBNLCS010000911.1:0-3106 GCA_050303935.1 Bacteroidales bacterium | reverse complement strand
TTGCCCAGCAGCTCAATTCACTTTTTTCAGAAGCTCATGTTAATTTTGAAATTTGTGAATGGAAATTGAGCGTCCGAATTATGTTTTTCCCATTGCACTTCTTTGCGGTACTTTTCATTGTGAAGATAAGAGACAGCTTCTTCAATATGACCGGTGGTACCAATAATTAAAAAACCCAAAGCCATGCCTACCCAGAAACTGTTTGTTGTAGAAAATAACAAAACAAGCCCTGACACAATGAATAAAGACCAAAAAACCCGGATTGTTGGCCAGGACTGATGTATTTTCTCAACTTTCTCATATTCACTGATTATAAATACTTTTGGTTCGCTTTCGTACAACTCTGTTTTTTCTGCAATTGCTTTCCTGGCATTATACCCGGCAATGGAGCCACCCAAAAGAAAAATTAACCCACCAATAAGAAAAGGGACTGCCATTCCCTTCGGAATCGAAGAAGGGGCAGCAATTATCCTTTTGGGAATTGCTGCCAGTGTTAATACGATACCTGAAGTGCTTGCGGTTAATAAACCATGCCTGGCTTCAGTTTGATAATATGTTGTAATATGTTGAATGAATTCCATCGTTACAGTTATTTAATAAATCCAAGTTGTTGGTACATGCCAAGTATATCTTCGGAAAACCATGCTTCGGCTATTTTGCCATTTTCTATCCGGTAAATACCCATGCCATCCCAGTTTGCTGATTTGCCAGTAGCTTTATTGCCCATAAAATCACCCACATTTTTACCACTATTGGAAAAATACAGTACAACTTTATCACCGGAAGTAACGATGTCTTTTACTTTCAGGTGCATATTACTGAATGAACCTTTTGATGCACCTTGCAACATTTTTTTATAGTTCTCTATTCCTTTTACTTCACCTAAACTGCCTCCGTACCATGTCAGATCCTTTGACCAAAGCTCATCAACAAGTTCAGTATGGCCCTTATTAATTACTTCGTTAACAAAACGCAACACAATTGCCTTGTTGGCTTCGGTGTTATTTTGTGTTACACTCGCTGGTTTCTGTTCTTTTTTACGAAGTTCATTTAACAGGAATTGTTGCGATGCCTTACGAGCTTCAACTGCTTCCGGAATATCGGTATAATTGGTATATGCGTGCCACATACCTTCACCTACCAATAGTTCTGATGATACATTTGCTTTTTTAATTTTCCAGTACAAACGCGATGAGCTACTTAAAAACATATCTCTTGTTCCTGTAACGATTGAAGTTGCAGGGAAATCGCCTGAATAATCAGCATATACAGGTGTGATCATCGGATTAGTTGGGTCTTCTTTACCGATAAATGGTTTAATATAAAATTTATCGGCTTGATTTTTATACGCTAACACATCCCTTCCGTTATTTGCAACTATAGCATCGCCATTGGAAGATATATCGGCCGCCGGGGAAAGCAAACTGATGGAATTAATCATAGGAAGGTTTTGTTTTTTAGCATTTAACAGCATGCCCAACATATGTGTGCTGCCGGCCGAAGTACTTATGCCCACAATATTGTCGGGATTATACTTTGTAACAAGATATTTATATACCTCAAGGCATTCATTCATGGCTACCGGGAATTTTGCTTCCGGGGCCAATTGATAATCTACCGCGTAAGTTTTAAAACCTAATTCGTTTGTCATTAACATTCCGGTGCGATCGGTTGCCGACCCCATTACAAACCCTCCTCCATGTATATAAAGAATAATTTTATCCCTGTTTTCAGGTTTAATGTTTTGCGGTGTAATGATATAAACATGGACTCCGTTAATGGTTGTGTCGGCAATAGTTGGATTGAATTTTTGTTTCATTTCATTTAATTGTTGTTTTTCAATTTCAGCAAATTGCCCTCGTGCTTTAATAATCATTTTATCTGAAATATTAATGAATGGCACGTGAAATACTTTAAGTGTTTTAAGTGTGTCCACAGCTTGTTTACTCATTGTTGCTTCTTGTCCTTCAGTGAGTTTTAGTGCGCTGGTACAGCCTGATAAAAATAATGCCGCTATGGCAGCGAAACCCATTAATAATTTTACTCTTTTCATTTTTTAAAATTTTTAGTGAATAATTAATTATAGGACAAATTTCGGCAGAATATCAGAGGAAGGTTTTTGTTAACGGCTCAAACAATTTTGGTAAGCAGCTCAAATGAATTGGTGATTTTATCATATTAACTCTCTAAATTTTAGAAAAGATTTTTTTTGAAATGACAAAGATTACCATGATCTGTGTATAATATAGCCAACGTATAATAGTATTAAAAATTGACGTTGTACTTATTGTAAATGGAAACAGAGGAGAAAATATTATAGCGAAAGCTATTTTCAGGAATTCGCATTCTTGTGAACTGTTCTTTAATTCAATATGCCCATTTATTTGATAACTACTTGAATCAAGAGATAATCATATAATTAACCAGCCAATAACTAGCAATATTCTTAAATGAGCTTAACAACAAACTTGTTTTTGGTTTGGTCTAACATTGGTTTGCCTTAGTTAATTGCAAGCTTTATGCGAGGTTTACACGAGGTAAAAATGAACCTTTTGTGAGCTTTATATAAGGATTGAGCCAGCTTCATCCAAAACGGGCATAAACAAGATGCTAAGTTTGAGGCAAGCCCCTTTTACCCAGACATGGTTATTAAAAATAGTCTGGATATTTTCAATTTCGCCCAAAAATTCAGCATCCTGGATAAACCCTTGAATTTCAATCGGATTTTTCTGGTATTTCGCATAGTCCTCTGGTTTAAATGGCAAAAGGGAAACATACTTCCGAATGCTGTCATCACTGATTGTAAATATCGCTTTTCCTTTGGTTGGTAAATCAAGGGAGGGAAATACTTTTTCAAGGATGTGATTTTTTACCTGGTTAAACTGTCCGTTACTTTGAGACTCCGTGGCTGCTTCTTTTTGCTTCTCAGCCGTTGGTTCCTGGTTCTCTTTATGGTTTGATGGTTTGGTTTGTGCAATTTGCTTAGAATTTTTAGTCTTGGGCACTTTATATCCATCCCAGTCTACTTTTTTAAGCTGAACGCTGCGCATCTTTTCGGCCAGCTTAATGTAAATCATGGTGGTTTCCGTATTACTGTGTCCAAGCA
>JBNLCS010000910.1:0-2164 GCA_050303935.1 Bacteroidales bacterium | reverse complement strand
GCAAATTATTTGTAACAACCTTGATTTCCTAAATATCTTTTTCTGAATTTTGAATATTTTTTTCCACGGTATCTATTTAATGCTTCCATCAAAGGGAGTACGGTTGGTTATGGAACGTCCCAATGTTATTTCATCTGCATATTCAAGGTCATCACCTATAGAAACACCTCTGGCCAGCGCAGAAATATTTAATCCAAAAGGTTCAAGTTTTCTGTAGATATAGAAATTAGTAGTATCTCCTTCCATAGTGGTACTTAAGGCTAATATTACTTCTTTTATCTTGCCTTTTTCAACTTTATTGATTAATGAACCGATTTCCAGATCATTGGGCCCGATACCGTCCATAGGGCTTATTAATCCATCAATTATATGATAATGCCCATGGTATTGGTGGGTATTTTCCACGGCCATAACATCTCTGATATTTTCAACCACACATATTATTGAAGGGTCTCTTGAAGGATTGGAACATATTACACAAATATCTTCATCAGAAATAGCATTGCAAAGTTTGCACTTTTTTACTTTTTCTTTTAAATGTAAAATGGCATTTCCAAATCGTGTCACTTCATCTTTTTCCTTTTTTAGCAAATGTAAAACCAAACGAAGGGCTGTTCGTTTTCCTATACCGGGTAAACTTGCAAATTCTTCAACCGCTTCTTCCAAAATCTTTGATGTATAACCGGAAATATCCATGTAAATATCTTTATTTATACAATTGACAAATATAAACTCAAAAAATCATACGGACGAAACTTTTATTACTTTCATTAATTTTCTTTTTTTGCATAAAATTAATTTAAATGGATCCATGGTATTTACTTTTAATTATTGTACTGTATTTTCTATTGATTTTGCTTATTTCCTACTTCACGGGAAGAAATGCAAATAATGCAACTTTCTTTTCGGGTAACCGGCAATCAAAATGGTTCCTGGTTAGTTTTGGAATGATTGGGGCATCTTTATCCGGGGTGACCTTTATTTCAGTACCTGACTGGATCATTACCAATCAGTTTGCATATATTCAAATGGTACTGGGGTACCTGGTGGGATATTTTATTATTGCAAAGGTACTGCTACCTGTTTATTATAAATTGAACCTCACTTCAATATACACCTATTTGGATGACCGTTTCGGAAGCACTTCCTACAAAACCGGGGCATGGTGTTTTCTAGTCTCTAGGACAATTGGTGCAGCTTTCAGATTATATCTAGTAGCTAATGTGCTTCAAGTGACAATAGCCAATGAATTTGGGATTCCGTATGTGATAACTGTGGTGGTTACAATTTTGTTGATATGGTTATACACATTTAAAGGTGGGATAAAAACTGTTGTATATACGGATGTTGTTCAAACCTTATTTATGCTTACAGCAGTTGGCCTTACCGTTTATTATATTTCAAAACAAATGCAATTAGATCTTAGTGGAATTATTGACACAGTAAAGAAAAGTAATCATTCGCAAATATTCTTTTTTGATGATTTTAAAGGAAATCCATTACATTTTGTTAAGCAATTTGTCAGTGGTATATTAATATCAGTAGCAATGACAGGTCTTGATCAGGACATGATGCAGAAGAACCTCACCTGCCGAAACCTGAAAGAATCACAAAAGAATGTATATTGGTATGGTTCAGCCTTTTTACCTATAAACCTGGTGTTTTTATCATTGGGTGTATTATTGTTTATTTATGCAAATCAACAAGGAATAATGCTGACAGGTGAATCTGACACCCTTTATCCACTCGTAGCTACTGGAGGCACTTTACCTGCTGTTGTAACAGTTGTTTTTATGTTGGGATTAATAGCAGCTGCTTATTCCAGCGCTGACTCAGCTCTTACCTCATTAACTACTTCGGTTACTATTGATATATTGAAAGGAAGCCGGTTACCGGAAAAAAGGTTGAGAAAGCTTCGTATAAAAGTTCATGTTGTCATGTCAGCAATACTTTTGATTACCATTTTAATTTTTAAACTGGTAAATAATGATAACGTAGTGAGTTCACTTTTTAAGGCTGCAGGTTACACCTATGGCCCATTGTTAGGCATATTCTCATTTGGATTATTCACCAAATGGAAAATTCATGATAAATATATTTTTATTGTGGCAATCATATCCCCGATTCTCACCTATCTTTTTAATATCTATTCTGAAATTTTGTT
>JBNLCS010000909.1:0-6009 GCA_050303935.1 Bacteroidales bacterium | reverse complement strand
TTACGTATTATTGGTTAAAAGAAAATTATGTGTTCGACAGGATATTGATTAAATACATGTTATGTATTACGGTTATTCTGATGCTTTTGAGCTTCATATCCTTTTTCTGGAAAATAAGTCTTCATATGGCTGGCATTGGAGGTTTGAGTGGATTGGTAATCCTGGCTTCCCTCCAACTGGAGTTTAACCTTCTTTTTTATGTTATTGCAGTATTCTTGGTTTCTGGCATTCTGGGTACCTCAAGATTGATATTAGGGGCGCATAAACCTGTACAGATTTACATAGGGTATTTTCTTGGCCTTGTGGTTGTTATCGGGATGATGAGTTTTTGATTTTAGCATATAGCTATATAGCTGATAGCTAATAGTTGATAGCATATAGCTGATAGAGGATAGCATATAGCTGAAAGTTCTTTTTGTTGAACGTGGCTACTTTTTCAGGTTTTGCTTACTATTACCCAAATTGAGCGGTTAATGCTAAGTACTGACCTGGACTTCAAAACCTGATTTTTTTAATTTACCTGCGATTTCTCTTAATTTATCTTCAGGTATGGCTTCAAGGGTATTTATTGGGGTATCCCGGCTAATGGTATATATCATTACGAGTTGAGGTTTAAGTATTTTTACAAGTCCGAGCCATGCGTTTACTTCACCTAAGATTGTGTTGTCAATTATTTCATTACCAATTGTTCCTTTCACAAACATGGTTTGTAAAATAAATTTGCCTTTGAACTTTTTCAGGTCCTCAATTACATTTTCCAACTTAAATCCACTGGCGGGCCTGTTCAAAACTTTTACAGTGTTCTCTAATGCAGAATCTAGCTTTAATATATTCAATTCTACCTTTTTAAGGGCACGAAAAACATTTTCCTTCTTCAATAATGTGGAATTGGATAAAACAGCAATTTTTGCTTTGGGAAAATATTTATCCCTTAGTTGTATGGTTTCTTCAACTATTCGTTCAAATTCCGGGTGCATAGTAGGCTCCCCGTTTCCGGCAAACGTAATTGTATCAACAGGGGTTTTGTTCTGTAAGAAAAGGGAAAGCCTGTCATTCAATTTTTCTTTTATTTCACTGGCAGAAGGCAGGTTTGTATTTTTTTTATTTTGGGTCCATCCGCATTCGCAATAGATACAATCAAAATTGCATATTTTACAGTCAACCGGTAACAGGTTTATGCCCAATGAATTTCCTAAGCGCCTGCTTTTTACCGGTCCAAAAACCATATCGTCAAACAAAAAAGTTGCCATTAAACTAGTTTATGTTAAAAATGAAGTGCCCTTACAATCAATTCGAAAATTACATGAAAGAAATCCTGCCTCTCCCAATTAAGGGTAACCCGGCACAATTGGTTTTACCTTGCTTTCCTTGGTGGGTGCAAATTTAGTAAAATCAAATTTATTAATAAGGTTTAACCCGGGTTGTTTGCCAATTTCAATGCTTCCCAGTTTGTCAGTCATTTGTAAAGCTTCGGCACCATTTAAAGTTGCCCATTTCAGTACTTCAACAAATTGTAAATTTGGGAAATGTTGTAAAATTATTTTTATTTCTTCCAATATGTTCAATGTGTGGTTAGATGCCAAACTATCGGTCCCCAACGTAATTTTTTGTTGCTTGTTTACAAACAATGTAATATCAGGTAATTTGTTTTCAATAAATAAATTTGAGCCGGGACAAAATGCCCAGTAAGGTTTTTTAATGTATTTACATGCTGCTTCAATATCATCAACCTTGGTAAACGTGTTGTGGACCAACAAGACAGGGCCATCGGCCCCTGTTAAAAGTTGAAATGGCCACTTTTTGCTTTGGCTCCAAATAGCATCCATGTTATTCTCGTCATTTATCAATTCATACAAAGGGCCTCGTTTTGCGCTAAAAAGCAGTATTTCATCCATACTTTCCTGATTGTGCAGGCTTACTGTTTTATTTGTGTTTTCAGAAAGGTTAATTACCTGGTTGAACAAGTTTTTATTTAACGCATAAAAAGAATGGGGAGTGACTGCCCCGCTTAACTTTTGTTTCGAAAAAACTTTATAGTGTTCAAGTCCCGATTTTAAAATCTCTTTATTTGTTTTCCCCGTTTTATTATAAACCTCGCAAAGTGTGTAATACTGAATTTTACTTTTTTTTTTGGTATCGGTAGTAATCACCTCATTGGATATGTCAGCAACTGCCTGAATACCGTTCATTTGCATCAGTTTATCAGTGCTTATGATTGCTTGTTTTATCTCTTCAGGCTGCGATATACTTTGTAAATGTAAAAGATCGCGAATAAATTGTGTTAACCCGGTTTTTAAAGGTATTTTACCTTTAAGGTGCGATAATTCCAGGTGACAATGGGTATTTACAAAACCCGGAACAATTACTCCATTATAAAATTCCAGGTTTGCTAATTCTTGGCCAGATGCATTGTCTGATATCTCAGTTACTTGGTTTTTCTCATTTAAAATTAGTATCCCATTTTTCAATGGACTGCCATTACCAGGAATTACGTAGTTGGCAGATATTTTTCTCATTCTTTAACGTTAACATTTACCAGATTACTATCGGGTCCAGGTGGTATTGAATCTTTTATCTCTTTTTCTTCCTCTTGTAAAGGGTCAAACAACAATTTAATGTTTTTCACTTCGGAATGTTTTCGCCAGCTAAGATCGTTCATGTTGGTATGGCTCAATACCTGTCCTTTTATATGTGTAAAAGATGTATCGTGCAATATATTCGTAATTGTAACCGATTTAAAAACGGCATTCTTATCCAAAAATTCAGGTTTGAAATAACTTTTTATGCCATTTTTAGACGAAGAATCTTCTTTAAAAAAATAAAGGTTTACCCTCGGGTTAACCGAACCATCATCAGGATATACCTTAAAGTCGGCTTTAAAGGTATATGTGCCGGGTTTTGAAATTTTAATGTCAACGGGTATGTTTTCATGAATTCCATCGCGGGGCATTTCCCACCGTGTTTTCATATTCCATAGATCTACCGATTCTGTTTCACCCGAAACATTTTTTAATGAATCGGAAAGCATGGCACTTTTGTGTTGTAATAATTCAGTTACTTTTTCATATATTTCGGTTATGTCTTCCAGTTCACTGGCGTAGTATGCAATGGAGCTGTCAACATCGGCTTTTGAAACGCCATATTTTTCATATATATATTCCTGGTAAATTACCGTATCATACAAGTGGTATTTTTTATATTCTGATTGATCGAGTATCCCATCGGACAAATGCAAATCAGCAAGTATTTCAATTAGCTTATCTTTAGATAATATATCCTGTTTATGTCGGTTGCAAGAATAGCATATTGAAAAAGAAATAGTTACAATTATTAAAAAGCGTGTCATAAAGATTTTTTTAACCATGCAAAAGTAAACATATTATTGCAGGATTATCAACTTAATTAAAATTGCATATGCTAAAAAAGCTTAAAATTATTTTTAATTGCTTTAAAGAAGATTCGAAATGGGTTCGCCAGGTATAAAAAGAAAATATAGAAATAATTTTTAGTACTGAACTTTTCTTTCATGTAATTGATATTGGGTACCAATATTCCGGCTGCATAACGTATTTTATTTAAAAACGTCAGTTCCCTGAATATCGTTCTATAATAGTTATTTCCAACATGTAAGTTCATATTGCAGATTAAGAAAGTGAATTTTTCTTCAAGGTTTTTATTTTCAATATGATATTTTTCAAGATGCCGGTCTGGTAAGATATATTTATTTATAAGGTAGAATGTAGATGCCAGGGCAGGAAATTGTCCGCAAGAAGTAGCCAGCATATCCAGGTCTGTATATTGTTTTGATTGATTCAAGGAACCGGAAAGAAATACTGCAATATCAACGTACCATAACATTTTTAATTTTCCACTTGTTAAATGCCTGTGGGCATGAATGCATAAATACAGCAAATAAAAGCTCTCCGTTAAAAATGTTATTTCCTTTGTTCCGGTTGAAATTGATTTTAGGTTGTCCCACGGATTAAACATTTGTTGATTGTGCATATTATTGCTGGTAAACATACGGGTATGCAGTTCAATGAACACATTTTTATAAAATAAGGGAACTTCATGGGGCGTAAATTGTTGCAAAAATTTGTTCTGCAAAAACCGCTTTTCACTTGCACCGTTTTGTATTAAATACGTATAAATTTTTACGTGGTCATGTGGCCTGATCAGGATATCAATATCCAAAAGAGGCCTGATATTCGTTTTTCCATATAAGAGTAAAGAGAGATTAAGCCCTTTTAAAAATAGAAAATCGATCCCGTTGGTCACAAAGTATTTTTCCAGTTCATCCTGTATAGCCTGTATTTTTAAATTTTCAGCGGTTATCTGCAGATAATGTTTTCTCAAAAGTTCTTTCAATTCATTTTCATGGTTGCTGAACTCGTAATATTCAAAAAAGAATGGGATTAAACCGTGAAATTTTAAAAGCGCTACCAAGGCCCCCTGTTGGCTTTTATCATTAATTATTAGCTTTGGTAACCTGTTTGCTATTTCGCTTTTACTATTTCTGTTCGTGTTTATCATTCTTTGATGCAAACTGAGAAACTTTTGATAAATTTTTGTTAAGAAGAGTAAAAATATTCCCTACACCGTTTTTGCGTATGGCCCTGTAGTCATCGTACATTTTTAACAGAATGTTGGTAATATTTTTATTGCTTTTGCCACCCCAGCGCATTTTTATAAAAACTTCCGGAATGTAAACAGGGTTCATCCTGTGGCAACATAAAAACCGGGTCATTAACTCATAGTCGGCGGCTACTTTAAAACTGGTATCGAACAAACCATAGAGGTAATAAAAATCTTTTTTTATAAATAGTGTAGGATGGGGTGGCATCCAGCCTTTTTTCATCTTTTTTAAATGATATTCCCCGCTTATCCAATTTCGTAATATCCGATCTTCGTTGTTTTTATAAACATATTGCAGGTCACCATAAACCGCATCACATTTTTTTTCTTCAAAAGCATGAGCAACCTTTTCAATGATACCTGGTGAAGCATAAAAATCATCGGCATGTAAAAAGCCTATCACATCCCCTGTGGCTAGTTTTATCCCTTTATTGAGGGCGTGATACATTCCGTCATCTTTTTCAATGATAATACGGTTTACCTGATTTTCATACTCTTCTAAAATTTTTGATGTACCATCAGTTGAGAGTCCATCTATGATAATGAATTCAATATTTTTATATGTTTGCTCAATAACTGATTGTATCGTTTTTTCAAGCGTGTTGAAATTATTATAAGATGCTGTTATTATTGAAATTTTTATCTCGCTCATTCACAAGTGTGTTGAAAATTATTTTATAGCGTTGTTTGGTCTATGAAAAGGTAATAATAATAAAACTCCAAAGAAAGTAAAATATTCCGTATGTTGAAAAGTGGCGGTCAGGTGTAATGTTGGGGCACCTTTGAAATGGCCATTTATATCCAATGGAGTTGTTTTGGAATGTATCAAAAAATTCCTCGTTCCAAAAAGGGGATGATTGTAGATTTCCTGAGTTATTTAAATCAAAATTGCTCATGAGCTCCTTTGGTTGGTTCGTAAATCTGGAAAATGAACTTTTCTTATTTGGCACAGGTCTTTTCGGGCAAACACGAATTATTTATATCATTAGCCAGAACTGTCCTAAACGTTTTTTCCATCCCACTGGCCATTATTTCGCTCATTCCTGAATGAGCGATCACGCCAAAGCGTGACAAAAAAGGTCACCGCTGAAGATAAATTTCTAAATTTCAGTTGAATGCCCTAAAAATTATAAACTCGTACTGGCTTTTTTTGAAGCCAGTACTCAAACAGTATAATTTTTTTAACGGTCATTCATCTGAAATTGACTTCGTCGAGCTTCGCTTCGCTTCGGTTCTTCACGAAATTTGGCTGCGCCGAGCTCCACTTTGTTCCGGTTCTCTTAGGCGGAAATGAACCCTCGATGGTAACTATCGGTCTCAAAACTTTATATACAGTGATTTTTATGATTTTGAATTAAAATATTTAGGACAGGT
>JBNLCS010000908.1:0-3811 GCA_050303935.1 Bacteroidales bacterium | reverse complement strand
CATTACGATATTGACATGGATAGAATATCCAATACTTTTCGTATTAAAGATGCTAATGAAAGAAGTTTAGTATCCAGTGTTGAATGTATAAACCAATTAACGGATGGTAGAATAATTACCGGAACATTAAAAGGTATTAGTGTATATCACAAAAACTATGGATGGTTGAAAAATGTTCCATTTAAAAAAGTAAACTGTTTTTATAAAGATAGTAATGGTAAATTTTGGGTAGGTACTTCTGGTGGACTTTATGTAATGGATGAAAATAAATTGGAATTCAGTCAGTTTAAAAATTATGATCATCCAATTTTTACGGATTCAAAATATTATATCTTAAGGGTTATAGAAGATGATCATAATAATATTTGGATAGGGACGCGTGAAAATGGAATTTTTGTTTTCAGTCTTTTTAATGGAAGCATAAAACATTTCTATTATCAAAAAACTGATAATAAAAGTTTATGTGGAGATATGGTGCGTGATATTGTACTGGACAAAAAAGGCAGGGTATGGGTGGCTACAAAACAGGCTGGAATATGTTACTATGACACCAGTAATAATAATTTTACACGGTTTACTAAAATTGACGGGTTACCGTCAAATACAATATATTCTATTGTTGAAGATCATAATTATACTATTTGGTTGGGAACGCATCATGGATTGTCGCAATTAAATATTGAGGACCGCAATTTTACAAATTACGATGTTAGTCATGGTCTGCAAAGTAATATATTTGTGAATAATGCCCGGTTATGCACATCAACCGGTTTGTTAATTTTTGGGGGTAAAAATGGGTTAAACATTTTTAATCCGGACAGTATAAAAACAAAAGTGAATAAGGCCCCTTTAATCGTGTCATCAATAAAATTGAATGATAAAGCATATGCTTCTGATTTTATGAATGATACCAGTTTCACCTTTAATTATAACCAGAACTATATTTCGTTTGAGTTTATAATGCTTGATTATCGTTTACATGCGAAACCCTTATATAAATACTATCTGGAGGGCCTGGATAAAACATGGTCGAAATCGAGCCCCCGTAACTATATATCATATCCTAAATTACCTAGCGGGAAATATATATTTAAGGTTCAAGCTCAAAATCAGGATAAATGGACAGATACTGTTCAAGTTCATATAAAAATCAAACCTCCTTTTTGGAAAACAAGTGCTGCTTACATTATTTACATTATTTTACTGATAGCTTTATTATATCTGTTTTATAATCTGGCAACAATGAGAATAAATTATATAAACAGGTTGAATGAAGCAAAAAACCAGATCCAACAGTCGATGGACCTCAACAGGATTAAATTACATTTTTTCACCAATATATCTCATGAACTCCGTACACCTCTTTCGCTAATCATGGCGCCTATTGAAAACCTAAAAGCCTCCGGTGATTTGTCTGCAAAAGATAAAAAAAATGTGGATTTACTTGATGTAAACACCAAACGATTATATAACCTGATAAATCAGTTGTTGTATTTCAGAAAGACTGAGCAAACAAGCTCAGAAATGCGTGTATATCAAGCCAATATAGTGTCATTTATAAAAGAAGTAACTTTGCCATACACCGAATTGGCACAAAAGAAAAATATCGAATTCAAAATAAATTCTGACAATGAAACCATAACACTGTGGTTTGATCCTGATAAAATGGAAAAAATAATCAGCAACCTTCTGATGAATGCATTAAATTTTACACCACAGGGAGGGACGGTTGAGATATCTTTTTCTACTGGGTTGCTCAATAACAAAGTACTGATAAAATCCCGGAACAAAAGAGTGAAAAAAACCAATGAAGCCGTGAAAATTTCAATAGCTGACACCGGATCGGGGATGACCAAAGAACAAATGAAATATATTTTTGACCGTTTTTATGTTGGCAATGATCACAAAAAAGGAATTGGAGTTGGCTTGGAACTGACACGCACACTTGTTGAATTACATGGCGGTAAAATTACCGTTGAATCAGAACAGGGAAAAGGAAGTATTTTTCATATTTGGATGTTATCAGGAAAAGAACATTACAACAAAGAATACCTGACCGGACAGGAAATAAAAACTGCCGATTATATAGCAGATATAGATAAAGATATTTTTCTTTACGATAATTCAATTGAAATAAATGAGTTTGATGATGAGGAGGGAATGAACCAGAAGGAATCAAAACCTTTATTATTGGTTGTAGATGATAATAGAGACTTACGATACTTTCTAAGTCTGAATTTATCAGATGAATTTAAAATATTAACTGCTTCGGATGGTGTTGAGGGACTGAACCTTGCACGGGAAAAGATTCCTGAACTCGTTTTAAGTGATGTAATGATGCCGGAAATGGATGGCATTGAAATGTGCAAATACCTAAAATCAGATATAACCACAAGTCACATTCCTGTAATTTTATTAACCGCTAAAACACATATTGAAAATAAATTAGAAGGCATGGCCATTGGAGCTGATGATTATATAGAAAAACCATTTAATTTTCAGTTTTTACAATTACGCATACGGAATTTGTTGCGGTCCCGGTCAAAACTTCGAGAACAAATCTTAAAAAACTTCTCTAATGGCAAGGAACAAGACGAAGAATTAAAAATTTCGGAATATGACAGGAAATTTTTAGATAAGTGTAAACAAACAATTGAAGAAAATTATGCCGATCCTAAGTTTAGTGTAGTTGAATTAAGCAAGCATGTTGGAATGAGTAGAAGTCAGCTTCATAGAAAGATGAAAGCCCTTGCCGGTAATTCGCCAATTGAATGGATTTATAATTATCGGCTTAATAAAGCAAATGAAATGCTACGGGAAAATAAGTATAATGTTTCTGATGTGGCATATCTCACTGGTTTTAACAGCCCAAGTAGTTTTAGTACGGTTTTTCGAAAAAAATTTGGTTTATCACCTTCAGAAGTATTGGAAAAGTAAATTGTTCATCATTTGATTTATAATCCAATTATCTTGTTAACCTATTTATAATAAGTGATTTATATAATTGTTTCGCATTTTTTAACATGTTAAATGCGACATGCATTGATGGATTTGCAACATATATAAACGTTTGCTAATTCAAATGTAACTATTATTGCAATCAGGATTCAGACACTAACTATTTTTAAACTTTAACTGCTTAACTATTATTGATTTTAAGAGGATGTACAAAAGTACTCCTCTTTTTTTATTACCTATTAGTTATTCAAGTAAAAATATATTCCCTTTTTTCCTGAAAATTTTGTATTTTAAAGTATTAATCTATCAAATAAAAATTGATGATAAGGAGTATAGATTTTGTAAAACGTTTGGCTATTCTATTTCTATTGTTTATTCATATAAATCTTTCATCTGGTTTTGAAAAGGAAAAGAATTTCTTTAAACCAACATGTCCAGTGGAAAATAGTTTGATTACAAATTATTTTGATATCAAAGATTTGACACATGAATCGTTTTTTTGCGACAAATTAGTAAGGGTGATTAGTATAAATCAAGTTTCACAGCCCTTTTTTGCCTCATGGTGGTTCCGTATACTTTTAGCAATATTAATTATATCAGCTGTCTCCATAACATATGTACAAAAGGTCACACAGGTTAGAAAAAACCAGGAATTTCTGGAAAATCAAATAAATGAAAGAACACAAAAACTTGAAAAAGCATACAAAGAGCTCTTACAAAAAAATGAAATGATAGAAAAGCAAAAACGGGAGATAGAGAATCATAAATCAGAGCTGGAAAAAAAAGTGAAAGAAAGGACCAGTGACTTGGAAATGGCCAAAGTTAAGGCAGAAGAAGGGGATAAGCTTAAAAC
>JBNLCS010000907.1:0-7761 GCA_050303935.1 Bacteroidales bacterium | reverse complement strand
ACTAAAAGCCTTTTCCCTGGCTGTTTCAATTTCTTTATCACTGAGTTGTGTGAATATGGAGATGGTGTTTTTAATTTCTGAAACGACCTCCTGATCGTTATCATCATTTCTTTTTATAACATTAATACCATTTCCGGTATTCGGATATTCTGTGTTTACCCATAATCCAAAACCGGCAAGTGTGGTAGTTACGGTGGGCACATGAAAGGCAAGGCTTTCAAGAGGTGTGTACCCCCATGGTTCATAATAGGAGGCAAATATGGTGAGGTCAAGGCCAATTAGCAGATCATAATAAGTTAGGTCAAATATACCATCTTCGCCATTGAGGTAAGAGGGTACAAAAATAATTTTTACTTTGTCTTCTTTTTTGTTTCGTAAGTTATTTGCGTTAATTCGTTTCAGGGTTGGGTCGTATTCACTATTGTGCAGGTTGTGGGTTAAAATTTTATCATTTATTTCTGTGTTCGATTTATTGTTGATTTTCTCAACTAATTCAGCCCGGGGGCCAAAATGATGAGCAGGGACCATTACAAATGCTAAAACATTTTTTCCATCGTTAACTTCTTTATTAAATTTCCCAAGTGCATCAATATATAAGTCGATGCCTTTATTTTTAAATTCATACCTGCCACTTGTAGCAATTAGTAAAATGTCTTTTTCAAGTTTATACCCTAATAAATTTTCTGCCACTTCAAACATTTTTTTCCTTGCAGAATTTCTTTTGTACTCAAATTCGCTTTCTTTTGGAACAAAAGAGTCTTCAAAACCATTAGCAGTTACTATATCCACATCCTTTTGCAAAAACTGGCTGCATTCTTTGGAAGTTATATCACTTACTGTGGTACAGGAATCAGAATGAGTGGCAGATAATTTTTCAAGTGATTGTTTGGATATCACATTAAATTCCCGGGCAATGTTTTCGGCATTGTATGTATGTAAATCACGATACAGGGGCCGGTTGTTCCCTGCCAGCGAACGGCCAATTACGGTTGCATGGGAAGTGAACACAGTTGCCACCTGGGGCATGTTGGAATTTAGATATAAGGCACCTGTGCCTGTCATCCACTCATGAAACTGGGCAATTACATTTTCTAGGGTGCTTAAATGAAAGCGAACAAAGCTTTCAACCACTCTTCCTGCAGCGTAACCAAACAAGGCAGGTTCAATATAATCCCATTGTCCTGAGAGCGAATCGAGCTTATGGGATTCCCAGAACCTGCTGAATATTTCATCCTTGGTGTTGATGAAAGAGGTGAAATCAACTATAACAGCAACTGGGTTTCCAACAATATTCCATCTACCAATCCGCACGAACAATCCATCTTGTGCTGCAATTTCTTTCCATTGTTTATATAACTCAGGGTCTTCAATAAATTCAGGGTTTTTACTTTCATCTCTCCATATATCCGGGCCAATCAATATAAAATTATCACCCATTTCTTCTTTTACTGACACGGCTTTTGTAGATATAACCGTGTAGATACCTCCAACCTTATTGCATACTTCCCAACTTGTTTCAAACAAGTAGTCGGGTTTTAGTAAATTATTAGCCATCCTCTATTTCATTTTAAGTTAACTTATTTTTCTATACCTGTTTTTCATTTGAATGCAGTTATTTTACATCCGATTTACTTTTTGCTTTTCCACTATTTTTTTTTGCTGGAGTTTTTTTTGTTGTTGATTTTTTGACATTTGTTGTTATAGGTTTTGAAACTTTTCTTGCTGCCGGGGTTTTGGTTACTGATTTGCTTGCAGTGTGATGAGAGGTTTTTGTACCTTTCTTAGTAATAGGTTTATTTTTAAGCTGTTTTTCCAGTTTTTCCAGTTGTGCTTCTTTTTGTACAAGTATTTTTATCAGGTTTGCAATTTCTTGGTCTTTGTCTGTATCTGGAACGCTGGCGTTAAGTCTTATCTGGAAATCACTTAAAATGTTCATGTAATTAATAAACGCATCATACGGTGAATTGTATGGGTTAAAATAAGAATGTACTTCACCATCAGAAAAAAATTTGGTGCACATGTAATAAAAATGGTCACTTGCTTGCAAGTATTTCCAGTCAATGAGTAATTTAGGGTCTTCACAACGTTCAATTTTTTCATAAAGGTTGTAAAGTTTATCAAATGCTTCGTTTTGTAATTCATTTCCCAGCCATGCTGTCAGGTCTCTCTCTTCATCGGCCCATGATACAGGGTATGGTGCATTAATTGGTGCAACGGGTTGTAATTCATCAGCAACTTCAGAAACGGTAGCAAATTTATAATTTGTGTTTTTAAATACTGTTTTCGGGAAATTTTCAAGAAATTCGAATATGCCGGTATCTTCGGACTGATGTTCACCAAATGTTTCATAGTCCATAAATAAATTGATTACTTCTTCTTTTTTATCCAGGTTTTTTAACCAGTTTACATATTTTTCTGCGGTTAAAGGGAATTCTGCCCAACCTTTATCGGAGAAACGAAAGGCAATATCATCGCTTAATTTGAAATTTTTTAATAATAGTTTTAAGCGTGGGTTGTTTGCGTTGCAATACAAGTAATTAGGGCTTTTCCAGCCTAATAAGTGTTTGGCGCCTTCGGTTAGCATTGCTTTGAAACCCATATCGGCAACTGTTTCTCCAATCTCATCAGAATAAACCAGTTCAGTATTTCTAAATATTTGTGGGGTTTGGTTAAAATACTCCTGAATTTTTTCTTTGTGTTTATTTACTTGCCGTTCAAATTCTTTTTTGTTTCTAAGAGAAACAAGTGAGTGAGAATTGGTTTCTGCCAGAAATTCAACACACCCTGTTTCCGCAAGTTTCTGAAAACTTTCCAATACTTCGGGAGCGTATAATTCCATCTGGTCCATCGCGATTCCCGTTATCGAGAAATTAATTTTAAGCTGACAACCATATTCTTTAATCAATTTAAGGAACAATTTATTTGCCGGTAAGTAGCATTTTTCAGCCACTTTTCTCATTATTGACTCATTGGAATAATCGTCATAATAATAATGGTCGTTTCCAATATCAAAAAACCGGTATCCTTTTAATCTCATTGGTTGGTGTACCTGAAAATATAAACATATGGTTTTCATTTACTTACTATTTTTTATGATTGCTAAAAGTTTCGTAATATATTTTTCGTACGTGTGCTGCAGAATTTTCCCACTTCAAATTTTCTACTTCTGTTTTGCCCAGTCTCCTGAATATCTTTGGTAATGCTTCATAATTCAATAGCCCATAAATAGCATCGGCCATAGCATTGATATCCCAAAAATCAACTTTAACAGCATATTTCAGAATTTCAGAAACACCTGACTGATTAGAAATTATAACCGGGACATTGCTTTGCATTGCTTCAAGGGGAGATATGCCAAATGGTTCTGAAACGGATGGCATTACGTAAACATCGCTAATATGAAACATTTTGTAAACATCATCGGCTTTAAGAAAACCGGTGAAATGAAATTTATCCATTATTCCAAGCTGTGCTGCCCTATGGATCATCTTTTCCATCATATCCCCACTACCAGCCATAACAAAACGTACATTATCCATTTTATTCAATACCTGGTGTGCTGCTTCAATGAAATATTCTGGGCCTTTCTGTAGTGTTATCCTGCCTAAAAAAGTAACTACTTTTTCTGTGATCCCTTTTTCCATTTTAAACTTTTCTAATTCTCCAATTGGCTCAACCGCATTGTATACGGTTTCAATTTTTGCAGGATCAATGCCGTAATTATTAATTACTGTGTGCTTAGTAAGGTTACTTACGGTGATAACCTTGTCGGCGGCATGCATTCCTTTTCTTTCAATCTCATACACTGCCGGGTTTACACTTCCCCCGCTACGGTCAAAATCAGTAGCATGCACATGTACTACCAAAGGTTTTCCCGAAACTTCCTTAGCAGCAATACCTGCAGGGTATGTTAGCCAGTCATGCGCATGGATTACATCAAATTCATTTTCATTTCCAATGAAACGAGCCACGTAAGCATAATTGGCAATATCCTGAAAAAGAGATCCTCCATAGCCACCATGAAAGTTTATTTTTCCTTCACCGTTTACATTGATCAATTGTTTGCCTTTATTAATTTCCTGGTTTTTAATTTTATAGTATTCTTCTTCTGACATGTATGGAATGAGATGAGAGCCAACCTCAATAAAATTAATTTTTTTAAGAAAACCTTTATAGCTAACAGACTTGTGGGTAATGTTTACATTATTTGCACCAATAATCTGTAATTTAATTTGTTCTTCATCGCCATATGCTTTCGGAACAACAAACAGAATATCAACATCGTTAAATTGAGACATACCTTTGGTGAGGCCATAGCACGCTGTTCCCAAACCACCGGATATATGTGGTGGAAATTCCCAGCCAAACATTAACACTCTCATTTTTATTTTGAAATTTAATTATTAAAATTTTCAATCATTTTGTTTATTCTTAATAATGCGGCAACGCTCCATGCTTGCGAAATGGCCCCCCTGGCAATGTGGGGCGGGTTGCCATCATATATTTCCGAAATAGTGCCAATTCCATGAATGCTCATATCTTCTTCAAAGCCGGCATATATTTTTTTAACCAGTGAAAGGCCGGATTCTTTAAATACTTTCAGGTATCCTTCACAAAAGTGATCAAGCAGCCATGGCCAAACCGTACCTTGGTGATAAGCCATATCTCTTGATTCCTGGTTGCCAATATATTCACCTTTGTATAACGGGTTTTTCGGCGAGAGTGTACGTAAACCTTTTGGTGTAAGCAACTCATCACGAACAACATCAAGTACACCTTTCATTTGGTCATTATTTAACATAGTATAGGGTAATGAAGTTGCAAATATCTGATTTGGGCGAACAGAAAAATCTTTACTTTCCCCATCAACATAATCAGCCAGGTATTCTTTTTCATTACTCCAGAATAAAGATATAAACGATGTTTTGATTTTGTCTGGTAAATCTTTCCAATGGTTTACAAAGCGATTGTCTTTTACTTTTTTGGCTAATTCAAGGGTATAGCAAATAGCATTATACCATAGGGCATTTATCTCAACCGGATAACCAATTCTTGGTGTTGCAGCTTTACCGGCATACACGGCATCCATCCAGGTCAATGCCTTGCCTTTTTCTCCGGCATAAATTAAACTATTCTCATGCATTTTTATGTTATACTCCATGCCTTCATCTAAACCTTGTAAGATTTTTTTCATGGTTTTACCGTATTGCTGCCATATTTCCTCTGGATTATTAACGAAAGAGCCATATTGTTGAACAGCCCAGAAAAACCAAAGTGGGGCATCTACCGAATTAAATGCAGGGTTTTGGTCACTTCCCATATTCGGGAATAATCCCCCTTTCATTTTTGAAACTTGGGTATCAAGCACTTGTTTGCAGGTTTGTACATCATTTTTGGCTAATGTTAACCCGGGTAAAGAGATAAAAGTATCTCTCCCCCATGAACCGAACCATGGATAACCAGCTATAATTTCAGTTTTTTTTCCATTTCTGACTATAAACTGTTCGGAGGCATTTAGTAAACAGTTTTCGTAACTATCCCTGGGCCTCCTGCTTTCAGCCTGTTGATTAAATTTTCTTTTTAATTGTGAAGGTGTTACTTCCTTTGTAGATGCAGAGAATATTACTGATTCTCCTTTTTTGAGTTTTAGCTCAAAATATCCGGGAACAAACAAATCTTCTTTATAATCATAACCACGTTCCTGTTCCCTAATGTATTCAATATTATAATTCCAATCGGGCATATGAATAAACTCTGCTTCTTTGGAAAACTGCATATATAAATAAGGATAACCGCTGTACATTTTTGATGCTATTCCATTTTTTGATTTTCTCACTTTGGTAATAGCATACATGTTTGCGTGTGAGAGTGAATGCATCTCCCTGAATGCCATAAAAGGTTTTATCCTAAGTGTAACAGGATGGTTGCCACTTTCAAAAGTATATTTAATGAGAATTTGTTGCTCTTTTTCAACCAATAGCATTTCTTTGGTAAATACGTCAGTTCCAACCCTGTATATGGCTTTGGAAATGTTATTGGCCTCAAATTCCCTTAAATACTTATGTCCACGGGGATAATAAATGTCCCCATCATATTTGTGGATTCCAAGATTGAATTCATACGCATTTTGGATTATTGTTTCATCTACGGTAGACAATAAAACATGTTTTTCATCGTCAAAGTTTTCGAGTGGGCAAATAAGTAAACCATGATATTTGCGTGTATTGCATCCGACAATCGTTGTACAAGCATATGTGCCTGCCCTGTTAGTCCTTAAAAATTCTCTGTTCAGTGAGAATTCCAGATTGATAAGCTGAGATTTATCAAAATAAATATAACTCATACTTGATGGATTAGGTGTTATATAGTGAATAATAATATTTTCATTAATTTGTTCAATAAAAAACTAAAATATTTAGAGCTTTTTAAAAAAAATAAAACAATTGTTAAATATACACTATCTGAATTTTAATTAAATGTTAAGAAAATGCAGGCTTTTTGTATATATAATCTTTTATTAAATTTAGCTATCTTCGTGATCAAAATCAATAGCTAAAATCTGAAATATTAATATTTTTGTTGGTCTTTTTAGTAATCATAAAATTTTAAATGTGAGAATCAATGATTTATGGACATTGTCTGAAAATGGGAAATATGTGTTTATTATTCAGAAAACTCATTTTAATTGCAATAGCGGGAATATTATATTCTTGTAATAATGGTGACAAAATAAGTATTACCGGAAAAATTAATGATGGAGAAAATCCTCAATTGTTGTTGTATGAAGTAAATCCGCGTGAAACTATTTTACTGGACACGTTAAACCTGGACAAAAATGGTGAATTTAAATTTGAGGGAACCATTAATGAACCAACCTTTTATCGAATAAATTCTGATGATATGAATTTTGTGTTTTTATTGGTTAAACCTGGCGAACAAGTGGGGATTGAAGCACGTTTCAATGATTTACAAACTACATATAATGTCACTGGTTCAGAAAATTCTAAAATTCTAAGGGAATATATGAAACAATTTATTTTTGCTTATCATGAAAAAATGAGGATAGCAAATATGTTTAGAAGTAGGATTGAGTCGGGCGAGGACATTGAAGAAGTGAGAAGTGAGGCCAAATCGTTACACCAAAAAATGAAGAATGAAATTGTTTCATATACCAAAGATTTTATCAATAAAAATAAATGTTCATTAGCATCAGTTTTTATTTTAGATCTGCAACTTGGTAAAAATGATCCTATTTTGACCATGGATGATGACTATAAATATTTTCATATGGTAGACTCCTGTCTTTCAATAAATTATTCTGAGTTGTCATTTGTTCAGGAGTTTAACCATTCGCTTGTAAAATTTAAAGAAGAGGAGAAAATATTTTCACAACAAATATTAAAAGTAGGTTCCAATGCTCCTGAAATAGCCCTTGCAGATCAAAGTGGGGATACGTTAACCTTATCATCCTACAGAGGAAGTTACGTATTGGTTATTTTCTGGGCTTCATGGAACAAATCCAGCCGGTTATTAAACAGGGAATTACATAAAGTTCATGAAAAATATCATAAACAAGGTTTGAAGTTTTTTCAGGTGGGTTTAGAAAAATATGAAAATCAATGGAAAGATATTATTAAGGAAGATGACCTGTTTTGGTCACAAGTTAGGGATTTGAAATTGTGGGATTCTTATTTGGTAAATTTATATCAGGTTTATAGTGTTCCGGTGATGTATTTGATTTCCCCTGAAGGTAATATATTA
>JBNLCS010000906.1:0-3408 GCA_050303935.1 Bacteroidales bacterium | reverse complement strand
AGGCGAAGGGAACTTTGGGTCAACAAATACAAACGAACATAAGTTTTTTGTTTGGAAAGCGTCGATCACCTGTTACTTTTGGGTTAGAAACCGTTGATAATAACAAGTGCCAGGCTTGTCATGACAGGCCAAATGATAGGCACCCTGTACATCGTTTTGAGGAACCTCGGTTTGCAGAAGCCCGGAAAAATTTGAAACCTACAGAATGCTCTTCCTGCCACTTGGAACATAGTGGGGTGAGGTTGACAATAAAAAATCCTGGCTATTGTGTAAATTGTCATAAAGATACAAAGTTAAACAAAGACCCACTTGATGTTCCGCACAGCGAACTCATAGCAAAAAATATGTGGAATACCTGTCTGCAGTGTCATGATTTTCATGGAAACCATATTTATGAAATTCCGGAAATGATGAAAGATACATTTTCCATAGTTGTTGTCATGAATTATTTAAACGGGGGAAAATCTCCGTACACAGACAATAAAAAACATGAACCCCAAAAAACTATTTATGGTAAGTAATTTAAAAAACAAATACTCTGAATGTATACTATTAAAAATTACATAGACTCTTTTAATTTGTAGAATTTGTTCGATACAACTTCCATTTTTTTAATAATTTCAGGGTTGTTGCTATATTTTGCACTGGTTAATTCATTAATAAAATATTCAATAACCCTGATATCGTCCTTCTCTACGTTTTTGATTTTCTGAAGAATCTTATCTATCAATATGTTCAAAATAAAATCTGTTTCATGTTGCATATTTATTTTATGAATGGTATATAAAATGCTTATTAAATCCAAATTTATTTGAAGTGATTGACTTATAAGAACGGGCTTAAAATTATCAATTACGGTTTTAGTCAAGGTTGTATCGCCCAATTTTGCGTAATTTATAATTAGGGCACTGTAGGACCTGCATAGAATGTTCATGTAAAATTTGGAACAGGACCCATAATTTGTTTCGGTGTTAAGTTGATTGCCATCAATTAATACAGATGAAGTCTTTTGAACGTTAATATTTTCAGGAAGATGAAGCAGGTTGTTCGTTGTTTTTTTATTTGTTAACTTGAAAACAATACCACTTAATTCAAAATATTCTTTAAATAACTGGTTATACGTGTCAGTAAAATAAATGGGGCGGTAAAACAAATTATTGGCAACAATATCCAATGTTAAAAGTTCCCCGCGGGTAACATATTTTTTATCAATTTTATAATCAAAGGTTTTTTGTGGGCCATAATCAAATGTTAAATTTTGGGAAATCAGCCTTCTGAATTTATGATTTCCGCTTATTGATATCCAGGTATCTTTATTATTGGTGTTCATAATGCTCAAAACCTTTTTTGCGCTATGGAAAGTTGTGTCCGGGAGTACCGGGTTTAAATAAATAATAGTAAGATTGTCATTTGAATGTGCATTACGATGAATGGAAAATGAAACCGAATCGGCTTTTAAAATTTCGCTATTTCTAAAATGGTTGATATAATTATTGGAGTTCAATAACATTTGATTTATTACCAGTACATCTTGCCTTATCCCAAGTTTACTTTGTACATATAGCAGTGGATATGTATCATTGTCACCATTTGTAAAAAGAATTGCATTTGAATCGCATGAATACAAATATGTTTTGGCCATATTAATCATACAGGGGGCATAAATTCCTTCTGGTAAATATTTGTTTGCTTCTCCTTCATTTTGATATACGCGCAAATTTAAAAAAGCTGTCATATATTCATTGGCTAATTTTACACCTATATTTCCAACTATTGTATTATAATCTGGATTTCTTTTGTTTAGTTTTTTATAGTAATTTATTGCTTTACCAGTAAGTTGTTTATATATTTCTAGTTGCTCACTGTTCAATAAATTTTTACCATACTCCTGCTTAACAAATATTTTAGAAGTATCGGCATAACCAAAATTATTATTCATACAATATGAGGATAATGATGAATAAGACCTTGCAAGCGCGTATAATTCATCCTCGGTTAAGTGTTTTTTGTTTTCTAGAACGTTTGTAACATCATGTTCCCACCCGGTGTAACCGTAATACGGAAATAAATCGTAATAATGGTTCTTGTAATTGTTCATGAATTCTTTAAAATTGTTTTTTTGGTTGTCTTTATAAGATGGGTATTCTACATCCAAAAATTTACCGGTTTTTGAAGACCAAAACAATCCGATCGTTTGAAAATTGCCGATATTTTGGTCATATTCTTCAATATAATAACCATCAGGATGTTTTACAAACCTGAGCATGCTTGTATACAAACCGTCAGGTAGGCTATACTGTGTGAAAAAATGTTTGGCGACCGACTCAAAATCCGGATAATTGACTTGTGATTTAACCTTTAGATTGAATAATAAAAGTAGGGTAATAAGCTGTAAAGAGATTCTCATTTGTTTTTATATTTTGACTATGCTGTAAAGTAAGGGTATATATTAAATTACACAATGAAATTTATCATTCAGTTTCTTGTTTTTCCCAACCGGCTACCCCTCCTGAAACAATAAATTTCATTACATCTGATGGGTTATGATCCACAGGGGTTACATTTTTTCTGGGTACAATAAACAGTTCACCTGAAAAATTATAAGAATGAGGAAAATACACGGCTACTTTGTCTTTTTCCTCAATAACAGACAGGTCATCCTCAGTTAAAAAACCTAATTTTATTAAATTACTGTCTTGATTCATCAATACCTTTACAGGTTTATTGAACTTTTTTTCTTTGCCTACAAAAGCCGATAATAAATCATTAAAAGCGGAATAAATAAGTTTGAGTAGTGGGGCACGGTTTAAGAGGCGATGGAATATAGCCCTGAAGGGACGTGCAATAAACGTTTCTCCAAGAAAACCAATTGCTATGAGCAAAATGATAACGAACAACACACCCAGGCCCGGAATACTTTTATCTATGAGTTTTTCAAGATAATCCTGCAACAATCCATCAACAAAAGTAAAAATTAGATAAATAATGTAAAAAGTGACTGCAAATGGTGCAATATAAAGCAAGCCCTCTAAAAATAACCTACTCAATTTTTTCATACTTATTGTTTTTGGTTTTTTATTAATTTAATTTCTTCTCTCAATTCTTTAATTCCTTTTTGAATGTCCCTTAAAACTGGGTTTGTTGCAGCTGTATTTCTTAGCTCTTCTTCTCTTAACCCATAGACAGTATCTAACCTGCCAATAAAAAGGGAAAGTCCGATAAATACTATAAAAATTACAGGGATGGAAATATACAAATAGTTAAATATTAATTTGCCAATTGGTTTGTCCCTAAACGCTTCGAAGAATACAAAACCAATCATTATGAACTGTATGTAGCCGACATACATGCGTGCCCTGTCAATATATATCTTCCACCTTATTAACGTTTTTTTATCTGCTTTAATTT
>JBNLCS010000905.1:0-4964 GCA_050303935.1 Bacteroidales bacterium | reverse complement strand
TTTTAAAATAAGCAGTAGGTAAATATAATGTATCAATATGATTGACTTTAATAAAATTCAATAGTATTTCTGGATTTTTTTTATCATTTTCATCTATAAGATGTAATGTGGCACCTTGCGTTAATGTAGAGAAAATCTCCTCAAATGAAGCATCGAAACCTAAATTTGAAAATTGAAGTGTATTAATATGAGAATAGTTTGTAGCTTCAAACATTATCAGGTTTATTACTGAATGGTATTCCATCCTTATTCCTTTTGGCTTTCCTGTAGATCCTGAAGTATAAGTGATATAGATTATATCATTAAGAGAATAATTTACCACCGGATTGTTATTTGGGATTGAATCCAATTTTGAATAGAACTCTTCAATAAATAAATCATCAATAATGATTTTGCATTTAGAGTCTGATAGCATTCGGTTAATTCTTTCATTCGTTAATTCAGGGTCAATGTAGCAATATGCCGATCCACTTTTAATAATGGCAATTATTGAAATTACTGCAAAATCTTTTCTTTTAGTTTTTATAACGATAGTCTCATTATTTTTCTTAAAGTTTTTATGAGACATTAAAAAGTTAGCCAGTTGATTCGTAAGGTTAAAAACTTGTCTATATGTATAACATTTATTGTCATATTTAACGGCATCTTTCTCAGGATAAGAAAGTGCATTTTCATCTATTTTATTTGTTAGAAATTTTGTGCTAAAAATTATATCTTCTCCCGAACTTATTTCATCTATGTGTTGAATAGTTTTATCTGAAAGATATTTAATTTTGTTTATTTCTTGTTCCGAATTATCAAGCAATGAGTTAATAATTGTTTTAAGGGAATCAATAAAACCTTCAATTAAATAATTACTGATAATATCTAAATTGTATTCAAAGAATATTGACAATATGTTGTTGTTTTCAACACAACTTAATAATAAATCAAATTTCGTATCTATATTACCATGTTCAATATTTATATCATCCTGATAAAGCGGATTTTTATTGAAACCATTATTATCTGTATTAACTGATATGTTTCTATAAACCAACATCACATTAAACAACGGATTTCTGTTTTTATCCCTTTTTATATTAAGATCTTCTAATAAATAATGAAAAGGATAATCCTGATGTTCCAGACCTTCAATTGCTGTATTTTTAACTTTTTGAAACGTTGTTTCAAATGTGTCTTCATGACTTAATTGATCTCTTAAAACTATGGTGTTTGAATAAAATCCGATTTGATCTTTGAGTTGATCATTATATCTACCTGTTACAGGACTACCTATCACGATATCATGTTGGTTGGTGTATTTATAAAAAAGTATCTTCAAACATGTTAGTATCCCAATGAACATATCACCACCTTTTTCTAAACTAAATTTTTTAAGTTTGAGCGTTGTTTCTTCATTTAAACGAGTTTCCACAAGTTTACCTTTTACAGATCTCAGTTGAGGAAGTGGTGCTAATGGATTTAAAGATAATGAACCAGGTAGGCCTGAAAGTTTTTTTTTCCAATAATTCCTTTTTTTAATAATCTTGAGATCATTTCTATTATTTTCCTGCCAAACTGCAAAATCTTTATAATGAATCTTTAAAGGTTGTAATTCAGATTTTGTATTATTTAAATGATGTTGATAAAAATGAAATATTTCTTTTTTCATTATTTCTGCAGACCATTGATCAGATATAATATGATGCACATTATAATATAACATTGAGCGATCTGCACTGATCTTAAAGAAACAAACCCTGAATATTGGCCATTTATTTAATTCAAAGGGTACTGTTTTATCTTTTATAATATACTTATTAATCAATTGTTCAGGATTTTCTTCATTAGAGAAATCCCTACAATAAATTTTAAAATTAAGTTTACTTTTGTCAAGTATAATTTGTCTAACTTCCCCTTCACTATTTTGTTTAAAGATGGTTCTAAGAGATTCATGTCTACTAATTAATGACTGAAAACCTAGCTCAAGGCATTTCAGGTTATATTCCCCCTTTAGAAATATTTCAGAATTTATATTGTATGCAACTGAGTTTTTTTCAAGTTGTTGTATTATCCACATCCTGTATTGAGAAGCAGATACCGGATAATCCGGTTGTAAGGGAGCTACTGGGATTACATTTTTTTTATTTCTTACATGTACATTTAGGAGATGAGCTTTTATTTCATTTTTATAACTCTTAACAGTAGAAATTATTTCCTCATCAATTGATCCGGTACTGCTAATTTCCAGTTTGTTATCGACTAACTTTAGAAATACGCCATTTTCCTCTATGGTTTTTACTATTTCTGATATATCATTCATACTTAATCTATAATAATTTTTGTTAAACCATCATCTCCTTGTAAATTTTGATTATTGTGCTGTTTAATTTCTTTTGCAATAGATTCAATATTTGGATTTTCAAAAAAAGTTGCAAAACTAATCTCATAGTTAAATTCTAATTGAATTTTAGCAACAATCCTGGCCAATTTAATGCTGTTTCCACCAATATCAAAAAAATTATCTGTCACTTCTATTTTATCAATTTCCATTGCTTCGGTGAATATTTCCATAAGTTTTTCCTCAAACTCAGATGTTGGGTTCTTGGATTTTTCTTGAGTTGATTTGACAAGAGATAATAAATAATCATGTTTATTTATGTGCTCGTTGAATTGCGGTATTTCCTCAATAATTTCAATTTTAGCGGGCATATTATGAGGTGATAATCTTTTTTGAAGGAAATTAATAAGAGTATTTTTCTCAAATTTATCCTCTGTTACGATAAACGCAATAATTTTTTGATTGACTGAATCAAAAATAACTTCTAATTTATTTACAAATTCATATTCACTTATTGTTGCTTTTATTTTGGATAGAAAAATTTTATTTCCGTTAAGTCTTACTATATCATTGTCCTGGCCAAGAATAGTAATTTCACCATTATTGTTTTTTACACCCCATAATTTTGTGTCAAATAGTTCTCTTTCTACATCTTCATCATTATAACCAACAACTATTCTATTTGTGGCAGAATTTGTAGTTTTGCTTAATGCATAAATTTTTCCCATACCACCAAATGGAACATGGTTTAAGTTTTCATCAAGCAAACAGGCTCCGTCTATAGAATTTGATTCAAATAAGGAATCAAGAATATTTTTCACTTGCTCTGGTAGAGAATTGTAATTAAAAAACCTCATTTCATCTTTACCTGAAAAAGTTATTGATTTAATGGGTTGCTCATTATTTTTAATGACCAAATCAATTAGCTTCTCTAGATGTTTACAAAACAGGCTTATTGTATCTGCACTGAGAATGTCAGAATTATATTTAATATTCAGAAAAATATATCCGCCCTTTAATTCGAAAGCAATTATTAAATCAGCTTTAACCGAAGTTTTTCCAAGCTTAACAAATTTCTGATTTTCTATTTCAGATAGATTAATATTTGTTAATTGTCTTTCTTCATTATCTCCAATCAAAACTATATCGTATAATTGATTTCTGCTTATATCAGTTATTAATTTTAACTTTTCTATAAGTTTATCGAATGGATATTCGCTATGTTCCAAAGATTCCAAAATTTCTTTAGTGCAAATAGTTAAATTTTCTTCAAAATTTTCTTCCACATTCAATTCCGAGGACAAAACGATAGGATTTATAAAAAACCCAACCTGATTTTTAAGATCAGGATGATTTCTAATATCGGCAGAAGTTCCAATTAAGATTTTTGTTTCCCCTGTATATTTATATATTAGGATTTTTAAAGCCGTATAAAATATTCCAAATATTGAAGAATTGTGTCTTTTAGCATGTTTCCTAATCTGGGTAGATAATTGTTTGGGAAAAATATAATTGATTTCATACCCATTTTGGTTTTTAACATGTGGTCTGGGTTTAGATACAGGAAAATTGACTTTTGATGCAACTGTTAAATTTTTGTTCTTCCAAAACTTTAAGTCAGACTCAGCTTTTTTCGAACTAAAATATTTGTTTGACCACTTACAATAATCTTTATGCTGTATTGCTAAAGGTTTTAGAATAGGTTTCTTATTGTTTAACAACATTTCATATACAGCTAATACTTCTGCAGATAAAATATTAAATGACTGCAGATCAGCAATTATATGATGTAAATTGTAACATACTTTTAGTTTGTGTGAAGATATTTTATAAATCTTAATCAACAATAGAGGTAAAATCGATAAGTTAAATATTCTTTTTTTCTCTTTTACCAAATGATCAATAATCTTTTTATTTTGCAACTGATCTTTTGATATATCTGAAGTTAAAATTGGAAAAATATCTGCATCGAAATCATGAATTTTCTGTCTGATTTCACCATCTTCTTGTTCAAAGAATGTTGTTCTTAATACCTCATGGCGATCTATTATGAAATGAAATGATTTTTTAAGAAGTTGAATATCATATTCACCTATCAAATCAAATTCACCAACCATATTATATGTTACTGAAATAGAATCAACTTTAGACTGAAGCCATATCCTTTTTTGAGCTGAAGATACTTGGTAATCCCACGTTTTATCCAGCTTAGGAATATTTTTTATTAATTGGTAATCTTCATTTCTCTGATTTAAAATTAATTTATTTTGTTCTTCTATAATATTGGATTCTAACAATTTACTTAATGTTATTTTTTTATTGAATTTTTGTTTTATTTTATTTGACAACGTAATAAGAGTCAGGCTATGCCCACCCAATTCAAAGAAATTATCATCAATGCTTATTTTATTTTTATCTATATTAAGAACTTCGCTCCATATCTTGACTAACCCTTCTTCTATCTCATTTCTTGGTGAAATTCTTTCCTTTTTTCTTGCAAATTCAGGTAATGGAAGTTTTTTTCTATCAATCTTTCCACTTGACATTTTTGGGAATCTTTCCATAAAAATATAGGAGTTGGGCAACATATAGGATGGTAATTTACTTATTAAATATGCTTTTAACTCTTCCTCAGCGTATT
>JBNLCS010000904.1:0-6825 GCA_050303935.1 Bacteroidales bacterium | reverse complement strand
TTTTCAAACCAAGATCAAAGTCCTGAAAAGATTAAACTTTTAGAAATAAAGCAAGCTATTGATGTTGTTCAAGAATATACGGGTATTAATAAGGTTCTTCTGATAGGTATGTGTTCAGGTGCTGAAGATTCTTTTAATGCTTCTTTTAAGGATGAACGTGTTATAGGGTTGTCCCTTATTGATGGCATATACATTAGTGGGAAATTATTAAATAATATTTATCAAGTAGCAATAAGAAAAAATACGATTCGGTATTATAAAAAAAATATTTTTAGTTTAAAAAGATGGTTGAAAATATTAACAGGAAGAAGTAATCTTTTTCGTAAAAAAAATTTCATATTTGTTTTCAATGTAATACTAAGCTTAATTGTTCGATTTTTTAAAGTAAAAAGAAAAGAAGTAGAAATAACTGACCGAACTGACAAATCCAATATGGAAGAAGAATATGCCATTAAAGATTGGATAAAACTCCTTAATCGAGATGCAATGATATATCTGATTTTTTGTGAAGGGGGAGTTGCTTATGACATTTTCAATCACACAATTGCCAATCATTTCAACAAAAGTCAATTAAATAACAAAATAAAGATTGAGCTAATTAAAAATGTTGATCATACATTTACTCCAATTTGGACTCAACAATGTTTAATTGATAAGATCGGGGATTGGATCATGAAGAATTTCAAATAATAATAAATTAGCCAGTATGCTTTGTTATAGATAAAATAGGAAACAATATCCCAAAGTGATTTTCTATATTCTATTGTTAGATATTTATTTTAAATTAGAAAAGAAATATTTTATATTTACCATGTTATATTTACCATTTTAAAAATTTATAATTATGAGAACATTAATTAATCTATTAACCATTGTATTACTTTTATCTTGTACTCCAAATAGCCCTTTAGAGGAAGTTGTAAAAGAGGTCAATAAAGCCCAGGGATCATATAAAGATATATCTAAGATAGATGATATAATCCAAATATGGAATTTTTTGGATGTGTATAATCGAGATGGAAAACTTATATACTATTACAAGCGACCCAATTATTTTAGACAAGAGATATTGACTCCTGATAGTAACATTGTAATTATTAGGATATGTGACGGGAAAACTGGTTGGATAAGTTCTTTTGGGAAAACTAGAAGCATGGTTCAAACAGAAATAAATGAAAATACAGCATTTTCTTCGACTTTGATTGATGCCCTATATAACTATAAAGATAAAGGGATTGAGTTGGAACTGATGGAAGATACTACTATAGATGATATTGAATATAAAAGAATAAAGGAATATTATTATGATCAAACCAAAGTTCGATTTTATAACTCTGAAACAGGTTTTGTTGACAAAATGATCCTTGAAAATTACGATTTTGATAATAATGAAAAAATTCTTAAGACTCTTTCCCTTTCAGATTTCGAATACGTTGATGGCCTTTTAGTAGCGAATAAAGTAGTACAGTATGTTGGTGATGTGCCAAATGTTGTTTTGAATCTCGAAGAAATTAAAATTAATAATCAATTATCTGATAGTTTATTTATTGTGCCTTCGATAAATTAGCCAAACAGACATATCTATTATTTGAATGAAAATATTTATAAAATTTATTAAATATTTAAAACCTTATTGGTTTAAAGAAAGCATAGTTTTCGTTTTAATGATAATTAATAGTGTTTCTGGATTGGTATTTCCATTAATAAGTAAGGTTATCATTGACGATGTATTTCCTAAAAAGGATATGGGTCTGTTAGTCAAGATTTTAGCTTTATTACTTTGTATTAATGTTCTTTCAACTGTATTTAATTTTGTGTCTAGGTATTTATACGAATGGGTAAGTAATCATATCATGATTAACATGAGAGGGGATTTGTTCAATCATATTATTCATCTTCCAGTTAGTTTCTTTGATAAACAAAATACTGGTGATATAGTACACAGAATAAATAATGAAATTAATATAATTCAAGATGTAGTCACCAGCAGTTTAATAAGATTTATTCATAATGTTTTAAGGATAGTTGGATTAGTAATTGCTTTAAGTTTTTTAAACTTTAAATTATTTTTGATATGTTTGACTTTGTTTCCTCTTCTTTTGATAAATATAAAAGTTTTTCACAAACCGATTCAAAAGGCCACTGAATCAGTTAGAAAGAAAAGTGCTCATATCATTGATTTTTTTATTGAACGATTTAATAATATTAGACTTATACAAATCTTCAATAACCAACAATATGAAATAAGTAACCTTAATTCAAATCTGAAAGATTTGTTTAGATTTAATATGAAAAATGTTGTAATATCCAATTTAAATAGTAACATTGGTATGTTATTGATATCATTTGCCCCAATTTTAATTTTTGGATTAGGAGGGAGGCAAGTGATTATGGGAGCAATGACATTAGGATCTTTGATTGCTTTTTTACAATATCTTTTTTACTTGTTTGAACCTACAAAGGATTTGGTTGGCTTATATATTGATTTGGTTAGAGCATCAGTTTCAATGAAACGGGTATTTGAATATTATGATCTATCACCTATCGGTGTACACTCAGATAACACAAATATTTCATTTAAAAATAAAATTTCATTTAAAGATGTACATTTTGGCTATAACGGTAAAGAAGTAATAAAAAAACTTAATATAGATATCATAAAAGGATCTAAATCGGCAATTGTTGGACCAAGTGGAAGTGGTAAAACTTCAATAATAAATCTTTTGTTTAAGTTTTATGATCCTATCAAAGGGAGTATATCTATTGATGAACAAAATATTTCAAATATCAACCTATATCAATATAGAGAATTATTTAGCTTGGTTCCTCAGGATCCATTATTATTTCGTGATACAATTGAAAACAATCTAAGGTATGGGAACAGGAACATCGCAGACAAGAGAATGTTTGAAGTTACAAAACTAGTGGATATTTATGATTACGTTTCATTACAGGAAGATAAATTTCAATCCCTTATTGGTGAAAAAGGAATTAATCTATCGGGAGGTCAAAAGCAAAGAATTTCACTTGCCAGGGCTTTTATAAAAAAATCTGAAATAATTGTCCTGGACGAATCAACATCTTCATTAGATTATAATACAGAGAATATAATTTTAAATAATATTAACAAAATATTTAATGATAAAACCATTATTATTATTACACATAGGTTGTCAAGCATTAAGTCTGTTGATAATATTTATTATATTGATGATGGACATGCTGTTGAAAAAGGAACTCACGAAGATTTGATGAAACGAAAAGGAAAATATTACAATATGTATTTAAAACAGATGAACGAAAAAGCTATTAACGAAAATGATGACACAAAGGAATCTGTTTCAGTGCGATGACGATTCTATTGATGAAAATTTTAGAGAATTATAATTAAATTAGACGTGATATGAAAGAACAAGCAACAAATGATCAAAAACAAATAAAAACAAAATATGAATTCAGAGCAGAGACTAAAGAATTGTTGAATATTATGATCAGTTCCTTGTATACACACAGGGAAATTTTTCTGCGTGAACTGATATCCAATGCGTCCGATGCCTTAGATAAGCTACATTTTAAATCTTTGACAAAACCCTCTTTACTTGGAGCAAATCCTAAATTGGAAATTATTTTGGATATTGACAAACAACATAAAACATTAACAATATATGACAATGGTATCGGGATGACCCATAATGAAGTAATAGAAAATATTGGAACCATAGCCAAATCAGGATCAAAAGCATTTTTAGATACTCTTCAGAAAGTAAAATCACAGAATAATATTGATCTTATTGGAAGATTTGGCGTTGGGTTTTACTCATCTTTCATGGTTGCCGAGAAAGTAGAAATTTATACACTGGCAGCAGGGGAAAAACCAGATAAGGGGGTCTATTGGTCATCAAAAGGAGACGGAACATTTTCAATAAAAAAAACAGAAGTAAAAAACAGGGGCACTAAAATTATTCTGCACCTTCGGAAGGACTGTCATAAAACAGACGACCCTGCAGAAGATTTTTCCAATCAGTATACTGTTCAGAACCTTGTCGAGAAATACTCCAATTATATAAAGTATCCTATTTACATGGATTTTTATAGGAATGAATATCCAAGGGACAAGGACGGTAAAGTGGTTGAGGGGGCTGAGCCGGAAACAACGATAGACAATAAGTTACTTAATTCCATGACCCCTTTATGGAAAAAGGATAGAAAAGAAATCAAGACCGAAGATTATTTTCAATTTTATAAACACCAATTTCATGATTGGAACGAATTTGCAGATGTAATACATTTCAAATTGGAAGGCAAAGTCGAATTTACCGCTTTACTTTTCATACCTTCAAAAGCATCGTCCGATTTATACGATAAGGATTACTCCAAAGGCATACATCTATATTGCAACGATGTGTTCGTGATGAAGGACTGTAAAGATCTATTGCCTGACCATTTGAGGTTTGTAAGGGGGCTTATTGATTCCCCGGATTTTTCGCTCAATATATCAAGGGAAATACTCCAGCATGATGCCCAATTAAAAATTATAGGAAAAAATTTAGAGAAGAAGGTAATAGAGGCACTGAAGAAACTTTTAAAGAATAAAAGAGAAAAATACAAAGAAATGTGGGAGGATTTTGGGAAAGCGATAAAAGGTGGCATATATATGGAATATAAAAACAAGGAAAAATTGCAGGATTTATTGCTTTTCCGTTCCTCAACATCTTCAGATAATATGACAACATTAGAAGAATATGTAAGAAGAATGCCTGAAGACCAGAATGAAATATACTATGCAGCATCGAAGGATATAGCAACCATTAAACGGATGCCACAATTGGAGATTTTCCGAGAGAAAAACATCGAAACACTTTTTTTTACAGATAAAATTGATGAATTCTTAACACAAAACCTGGACGAATACAAGGGTAAGAAATTAATATCTATTACCCGCGAGGATTTTAACCTCGAAAAACTTAATAAAAAAAAGGAAAGAGAAGAGAATAAAGAGAATGTAAAGGATAACCAGAGTGATAACACACGAGAGGAACACAAAGAACTACTTGAATGTGTCAAAAATCATTTAGGGGACAAAGTTAAGGAAGTGAAAATAAGCAAGAGACTTATTTCTAGTCCTGTTTGTATGGTCAATACAAATTCAGGGGTCACTTTCAATATGGAGCAATTGCTTAAAGGAGTAAACCAGCCAACAGCACAAGCCGGGAAAATCCTGGAAATCAACCCAGATCATAAGCAGTTTTCCGTTCTTAAAAAAATCTATGGTTTTGATGAAGATTCTCCTGAAATGAAAAATTGCTGTGAGATCCTTTACTACCAAGCGATGATGATGGAAGGCTATGAACTCGATGATCCAGTAGATTTTTCAACTAAAATTGGTGAACTGTTGATAAGTGCGTATGACCACAGTAATGCCAAATAACAATAATAACAACGTAAATTTATTTAATATGGAAACAACAGAAACAATAGTAAAACTTGAAGTCTGGCACAAAGACTATAATTTGGACAAAAAAGACAACCTAGATGAGGTACCAACCGGAAAAGCTGTTTTTGGAATCTTCGGAATTGTAAATGAAGAACCTATCAATTGCAGGTATGTTGGTGAAGCTGACAACCTTCGGGAAGTGGTTAAGGACGTGTTTGAAAACCCACAAGGAGAAGGCATGAAAAAATTTATGCAAGGGCCGTGGATACAAATGTTGGTTTATGAACTGATGCCCGATTCAACAAAAGAGGATCGAGAGAAAGCAGTTGAGGAATGGAAACAAAAATATGATCCGAAAATTGATGAAGAAGGTGAGTATCCAGGATACTATGACTATTAAATTCCAAAACCTAAAATACAAATAACAAACAAATTATAAATTTCAATATCAAATATTCAAACCAAACCCTGTTTATATATTGAATTTTAAAAATTTGTGATTTGTTTGTTATTTGATGCTTGTGATTTGAGATTTTTTTACGAAGAATTATTTTTAACATTAAAAATTAAGTTAAATATGGTACAAATAGGAAACGTTCCAGAAATAAAAGCTGTAAAAAAACATTTAGATGAATTAAAAGAAAAAGGCCTTGTAAAGGAATGGGAACTTCCTTACGAGAATATTTTAACAAGGCTTACTGCTGCAATTTTCTTTTTAACCCCAACAGATGAATCCAAACTCGAAGAAATATGGAAAGAATTGGAAGAACACAAGATGCTGCAATACAGATTAAATGAAGAGAAAAAGCTTTCTCAGTTGGAGTGGAGAGTTGAATTTAATAAAGGTTTTGAATTATAATGAGTTACCTTTATAAAGGGGTGTATAAATTAAAAATAGCCTGCCCAGTTTGCTTGGTATTGATAACTTTTACACACATGACTTAAACAAATAATAGAAAACATTAAAATAAATAATAATGGAAACAAAAAAATTAAACGATTTAGTAGAGCGATTAACCAAAGAACATGAAGTTGAATGCGTTCGTCCGGAAAAAAATGCTGAAGCATTAAAAGAAAGCATTGATAGGGACTATGTACATGTTATGTTTAAAGCAACAGGTACTGAATTAGGTGTACAATTATATAGGGACGAATGTAAATTGGATGCTGACTATGAAAATGCAAAAGGTAATGTCCATATAGTAGGAGGGCTAACCTTGAACTATGACAAGGTAAAATGTATAGCTGATATTGATTTGTCTTCGTGTGAAGGAAAAGGTTTTCTTGTCCCTGTCGATGACGAAGAATACAAGAAAATTATGGGTAAAGAAGATGATGAAGAATAAAAGCATATGTATTTAATAAATAAACAAAAGAGAGCAAATGTTATA
>JBNLCS010000903.1:0-7048 GCA_050303935.1 Bacteroidales bacterium | reverse complement strand
GCTTATCTTGGTGAATTGAGAGTATGTTTTTTCAATACCCAATTGCAATTTTTCATTTAAAAAATTATAGATATTGCCTGAAGTTTCAAAGCTTGTCCTTATTAATAATCTTTTTGAATCTATAGTGCCCCCCAGACTATTAATGATATTATATTGTGATCCCAGGATGAAATTTTGTTGAAAGCTGCGCGCATAAAATGGGTTTTCCTGCAAAATAGTGTTAAATGTTGCAGTTGTTTTTCCCGGTTTTGTATAGTTTACAATAACAGGATATATTTCAAAGTTCATTTTATTTTGTTTTCCATATAACATATACCCTGCGTTCAGGTAAAATGAATTCATCGTATAATATCCCCTGCGTTTTAAATTTTCATACCCCAAATTAAAAATGGTTTGGGGTGGTTTTGGGGTATACCCCCTTTTAAATTTAACAGGCAACATTAATCGCGGAACTTTGTACTCAACATCACCGCCAAACTGATACGTTTCAAACCCTTTTCTTGAATTGTTTAATTGGGTTTCAAATCCTGAAGTCAATCTTAATTTCAGGTTCTCTGCGGCACCAAAAACGTTTAACAATTGATATTCAGCCTTTATTCCAGGACCTGTAAAACTATTAGATTTTGATGTTACATGTAAGTCCAGGTTGATCGAATATTCTTTTTTTAAGATACAATCAATATAACAATTTAAGACATTGGTGTCAGGAACCTCTTTATAACTAATATTCACAGCATTAAAAATATTTAAACTAAGCAGGCGTTTAATGGTAAGGTTGGTAATGTTTAAACTGTACAGACTGTCGTGCCGGATTAAAACAATATGATCAAATAAACGTGGATTAAATAAAGATGAATCCCCTATGTAAACCAGATCGTTAGTAACAATGGTATCAGTGAGTAAAGAATCCACATCAGAAATGTTATATGATGTTTTAAGATATATCTTGTTTATACAATATAGATCATTAAAACGATTGTCATTTTCAGGCTTCACGTGCAAAGATAAATTGACCTGGTGCGCAGAAAGATTAGAATCTGCTTTAAAATACAAATGGGCCTCATTCATTTTATAAAACCCGTTCTGTTTTAAAACCTTCACAAGACGTTTTCTTTCTTCTGAAAGTTTGTTTAAATTATAACCATCGCCGCTATGTATCAGAGAATTTTCTTTTTCCCGGTTTAAGAGCGTCGTAACGGCACTGGAAGCATGTGGATATGTTACTTTTTTAATTGTATATTGTTCGGGTAAATGCACGTTGTACATAATGCTCATCTTAATCTTATTAAGATTTTCATTATATGTAACATGGGCATTAAAATATCCATTGGCGGCAAGCAATTTCTGTATATTTTTCACGTTTCTCTCAGGTGGTGTCACATTCTTGTAATATAAAGGAGCTTTACCGATTTTGTTTTTTAAAAAATTTCGAAGGTTGTTTTTTTCTGTTTCACGAAATAAAAGATTAAACTTTTGACGGGCAATCCAAGGTACTTTACCGGGAACAATAACATCTTCAAGGTTTTGTTCAATAGCTTTTACTTTTCTATCATCCCGCAAATTTCCTGATTCAATATTCACGTCTGCACCGTTGTAAAAAGGGCCGTTTTCAGAACTAAACCCTGATGATGCACATGAAGAGACCAAAACGATTATAAATAGAAATGCAATGGCAGATAATGTTTTTTTCCGTATATGTGATTTATCTGTTCTCACTTCTTTTTCCTTTTTTTACTGAATTTTTTGGTAAACGAAATGCCAATTGAATTCTCGATCAACTCCCCGTCAATGATACTCTTATTATTTTTTTTCCTGGAGGTTTCCAATTTTATATTACCATCTTTTGTAATTAAATATTCAATTTTTACATCCCCACCAAAATTTTCGGCATTAAATTGGTTCGATTCGCTATTTTGAATGTTTACGCTTTCACCAACCACTACTACAAGCCGGTCATTAAACAATTGTTTACTAAGTTCTATCCCAACGACAACTTCATTAAACACCCCCGACGTGTTTATGTTATTAAGGTCTACCTGGGTTTCCAGATTAAACCATGGTATGTTTTTTCCTGCAAAATTATTTAAATAGTTCGACAAGTATCTTCCTGTTTCTTCTTCCACTTTGCTTTGAAATATATTCCTGTCAGAACCGGCAAGCCATGAACTCTGTGGCAAAAATTGTCCAAAAAGCAACAACCCGAACACCTGTTTGTTTAATTCATTTTCGTTCTGGTTCAGCCTGTATAAAACGGAATTCAATATATCATTCGGTGAGGCATTCTTATTCTCTGTTTTTTCTATTGAAAAAGAAAGATCGGGATTTATAAGCTGGTTTTTTATGTTAAGATTAACAGTAAAGCGGTCTTGTTTTCTAAAAGCATTTTTATCGAATGCCGTTTGGTTTAATTCTTCATTTTCTAATAACGGGACAGGTGAAGTTTTTATTTTGTATTTTGCTGTTACATCTATATTGGCATCCAACGGATTTCCTGTCCAGGTGATAGAACTTCCTTCAAAAATTTCAAAATTTCTGTTGGTAAACTCGTAGAAAGTAGCAAAATAATTTCCTTTTGTAATTTCATATTTACCAATAAGAGATAGTTCACCACCCGGTTTTACCGAATATTTGAAATCGTTGGCAGAACCCTTCAGTTTTAAATAATCACCTGCATACTCGTCAAGAACAATTTTTATTTCTGTTTCATTATCTATATTCAGGGTTGCATCCATTTCAATCCCGGCATTTTGTTGCAATCTGAATTCTTCGGTAATGTCAATCCCGGCATTTTGTTCTTCTTTGTATGAAACGAAAACAACAAGGTTTTCGTCTTCAATTATATCAGGTTCTTCGGGTACAACATACGTTAAATGACTACCTTTGTTTACATTAGCATCCAGTGTGATTTTTGGGCTTTCAGGTGTTCCGGTAATTAGTATTTTACTGTCCAGGAAAATTTTTCCGTAAAATAATGGATTTTCTTTCTTGGTTGTATTTAACACCATCAGGTTTTTTGTTGTTACTTCTATTTTAGACGTATTAATTTTAAAACCCTCACCTTGAATATATCCACTTAATAAAGAGGCATTTCCATTTACATCCTGTATTTCGAGTTTTTTAATATTTACTTCTTCATTGGTTAAATTAAAATCCCCTTGCTTAATGGTAAATGGAACGTTTAAATAAACGGGAAGAAATTTTACTTCCTGCAAGTTAATATCGCCATTAATCTCAGGTACATTAAACGTTCCTTTAAAAAGAACTTTTCCCGAAACATTTCCAGAAATATCTGTAATATATTCATTAATAAATGGTGATAATAAACCCAGGTTTAATCTATCTATCTGCAACAACAGATCCATTTTTTTTTCATTTAAATAAACTAGTCCTTTTGTTGTAACAATGTTTCCCTGATCATTATAGTTGAGGTCTAAATTAATAGTATATCCATTATCACTTTTTGCCAACAACACGATATTACCTATAAAATGTTCATAATACCGAAAATCGTTCAGGTTTATATTGGCATTTATGTTAGATAGTTTTTCTCCCGTATTTTGTAGCTTTACTTCTGCATTTAAAACACCGGATATATCCTCTGTTTGCTGGTTGATAATTTTGAAAATAGACGTTAAATCCATGTTTTCAATATTTATTTCAACCGGATTATTTAACGAGTCGGTACGTATACTATATATAGTAAATTTCTGTTCTTTGTTTGTTAAAGTAAAGTTTGATGTTTTAATTAAATTTTTCGTAAACCGGATATTATTAGAATGATTTACTTTCCAGATTTCATCATCCAATACCAATCCGTCTTCGAACAGGGAAAATGACCACACACTATCTGGTTTCGAAAATTTACCATTTATCCCCAATAATGTCTCATTTTTTTCTCCCGGTAAATGGAGATACGTTGTTATTTCATTGCTTTTAACACCACCATTAAAGGCTATTTTTTTAAACGTATTGTTAAAACTGAAAACGGAATCAGTGGATAATGAATAATTAGCTGAATCCCCCTGACCTGTGAAAGAAAATTTTACAGAATCGATTCTGTTACCGGCATAATTTATTTGATCAGATTTAATTCGTATTTCAATTTGATTGTTTTGGGCATCGTAAGAATTTTCAATAAATAAACCTTCTGTTTCAGGTAAACCTTCATCCTTAAAAAGTTTTACCCAATCCGCATTATAAACATTAAGTTCCAAATTATAATTACCATGAGGGACCCACTGACTGGCAGGCCCATCAATTAAAATATGGCTATTAATATTTTGCCATACAGCCTTATATGATTGTTGTATGGGTAGGGAACCTTTATATGTGCCCTTTAGAAAATCAGAATTAACAGAAAAATGACTATACGAAGTATCAGCTTTACCATGGGCCTCAAACAAGTTGATGTAAAAATCCTTTTCATCCGAATGCAGATTGGTAGAATTCATTTCCAGGGAAGCAGAAAAATCATCTAATCCGGAGCCTTCAACGTTAAATTGTACATTTCCGTTTAAATTAAATTTTGCTGAATCTTTGTTATAATTAGTTAGGTGAAGATTAGAAATAGAGGCATTGGCAATAAACAGGGAGGGACTTTTATTAAAATCCGCCTGACCGGTAAAAGTTCCCTTTAGATTTTTGTCACTTGAGTTAATCCCAATTTTCAATATCTTATCCAAATATGTATAATTAATTTTTATTTTTTCGTAGTTAATACCATTTGCATTTACATTCAATAAATCAATCTTGCCTGTTGAATTCATTTGCATGCCATTTAACCCCTTCCCTTCAATTTCTGCCAATAATGTTATGTTCTTCATCAATAAATTTGAAGGTAAGGCATAATAATCATTGGGATTGAGATTGTTGCAGGTAAAACCGGTTTGCCAGGAAGGCATACTGTCACTCAAATCCGAAATAGTAGTATGTAAAAGAAACTTGTCTTTAGGTGTGTTAATTTCAAAATTAGAAAACAATGAATCTTTATTAACTTTTACATTTCCTTTTAAAGAAATGTTACCGGGCACTTTTATTTCATAATCAGCCAATTTTTGATGAATTAAACTGTTTAAAAATTTATCGGAGGTAGAAAGTTCCAATTTGGAAGTATTTATTTGAATTTTCTCTTTTGCAAGGATGTTTCCTGCTTCGCCTTTCAAATCCAACTTCAACCCTGCATTATTCTTCAGGGAAATATTATAATACAATAGTGAGGGACTTCCATTAATTTCGGCTAAACAATTTATTGGTTCACCTACCAATAATGAATCCAATTGATTATGGTTAACATTATTATGGAAAAACGATAGATCATATGCCGAAAACAATGCGTTTTTAAACAGAATATGAAAATTGGTATTAGGATTAAACAAACCATGTTGGGTAAAAATATTTATATCCGTGGCAATTTCAGCATTTACATTACTGGTTTCTGTGGTGATATTACATTTTTGAAGATCAATACCGGTTGAATCAATTTTTAAATTGGTTGCTATGTTTTTTACATACAGGCCCTTTTTCTCCCTAAATGTAATGTTTCGTACTTTTGCCCCTACCGAATTTTTTGAAAGTTGAACGTTGTTAATTTTTGAATTAATCATAGAAATGGAAAAGTGCTCCGGATTAAAACCGTTCAAGGAGTCAGTAGTTTTAATAGCATGAAACGTAAAATGGTTATTGCTTAAAACAATTTTTGAAGCTTCAATATTCCAGTTTTTTAAAAAAGTCACTTCAGAAATATTATCATTTCCACATTTGTTGGGGTGTATTACCACACCTCCATCCTCAAGTTCGAAATTTCTTATGTCAATTGAATTTGATGAAAAATCTGTTTTGGATAATTTTACCAATATTCTTTTGTAAGAAATACCAATTGAATCGTGCGTTGATATTGTATAAAGAGAAAAATCTGTATTGATTAGTTCTATGTTTTTTATCCCAAAATCAATGTCTTCTTTTTCATGGTTTTTGTTAGTTTCAGTATTTTTATTTGCAAATGCCCTAAACAATTCTTCAACGTTTAAAATGGTGTCTTCTTGGGGTTTATATAATTTAATACGGGTATTGTATGTATACAATGATTTAACTTCATATTGTTTTTTTAAAAGGGCTTTTAAAAAGCGGGTTTTTAATTTTATTGTTTCTGAATAAAATAATGTATCATTTTGTTTGTCAGGAATGAAAACATCAGTAAGCTCAATACTGGCAGGAAATTTAATTGCAATTGAGCCAATTCTGCTATTTAAATTATGTTGTTTATTAACCTTGTTTACAACAATAGAAGCCAATTTGGACTGTAAATTGCCAGAGAAAGCAATAAAAATAATGGATACAAGAATAACGGAACACAGGGACAATATTCCTGTTAACACAAATTTGTATGCTTTTCTAATATTTTTTACCCGCATGCTAATTTAATTCAAAGGCTAAAATATAGCCTTAAATATAACATATCCTCTTATTGTTATGTTATAACATAAATATCAAAATATGAGCCAAAAAAGTTTTCAGTTTTACCTGATTTCCGAAAAGGTTTTATATTTTTCACTGAAAACCTTTGGGGGAATTAGGTTAACCCCGATTTAGAAAATCGCTCATTTGGGTGAAGAATGAAACCGGATGAGATGATTTACTTTATCGAATCCGCAAGGAATACAATTTTTTATAATTATTGCCTGCGGATTTTGGGTTTTAATTGAAATGTCAATTAGATCTTTTTTAATGACACTTTTGGTTTATTTTAAAAGTACTGTACTTTCAGATGCAAAAATGCCTGCGATACAGGCCGTCATTAAACATGTTAAGGTTGCTGCAACCAGACATTTAAAACTCATTCTGGTCAATTGTTTGGTTTTTTCAGGTATCAGTGCAGAAATACCACCAACAAATATAGCCATGGAAGCCAGGTGTGTAAATCCGCACAACGCGTATGAGGTGATGATAATTGTGCGGGGTGAAGAAATGATACCTTCCTGCACAGCTTTGGCCAAATCGTTATATGCAACTACTTCGGTCAATACCAGTTTCTCACCTATAATTTGCGATG
>JBNLCS010000902.1:0-8935 GCA_050303935.1 Bacteroidales bacterium | reverse complement strand
CAATGCCACATAAAGTAAACCCCATAGATTTCGAGAATGCTGAAGGAAATTTGGGGATAGCTAATGCAGTATTTGAACATTTAGCTGCTAAATTGCCTATTTCTAGACTTCAGCGTGATTTAACAGATTCAACAGTGTTACGTAATGTTGGGGTTCCGTTGGCCCATACGATGATTGCAATTGATTCTTTAATGAAAGGGCTGAATAAACTGATTATTAATAAAGATAAAATAGAAAAAGACCTGGAAGATAATTGGGCAGTGGTAGCTGAAGGTATACAAACCATTCTGAGAAGGGAAAACTTTCCACAACCCTATGAAGCATTGAAAGGGTTAACACGCACCAATAAAAAAATAGATAAAAATTCAATTCACCAGTTTATTGATTCACTTGATGTAAAGCAAGAAGTGAAAGAAGAATTAAAACAAATAACCCCATTTAACTATACAGGTATATAAAAAATAAGGCATGTCAGTTGATATATCCATTGTTATTCCCGTTTACAACGAAGAAGAAAGTATTCCTGAGTTAATACAACAAGTAGAGAAAGGATTAACGGATATGTCATATTCGTATGAAGTATTGTTGGTAAATGATGGTAGTATAGATAACACCCTTGGTGCATTTAAAAGCAATGCAAAAGGGAAAAAAAATTATAAAATTATTAATCTGGCCGGCAATTTCGGGCAAAGTACAGCCATGATGGCCGGTATTGATAATGCCGAAGGGGAGTTTATTGTTACATTGGATGGTGATCTGCAGAACGACCCTTCAGACATACCTGCTATGTTGAAGAAACTTGTGGATGAAGACTGGGATGTTGTTGCCGGTATAAGGGCTAAAAGAAAAGATGGTTTCTTTTTACGGAAGATACCAAGTAAACTGGCTAACTTTATGATCAGAAACCTTACCGGGGTGAAATTAAAAGATTATGGTTGTACATTAAAAGTATTCCGAAGCGAGATAGCCAAAAACCTCGGGCTTTATGGTGAACTTCACCGTTTTATACCTGTACTGGCCGCTTTACAGGGAGCACGTATAACTGATATGTATGTTAAACATCATCACCGTAAGTATGGTAAAGCAAAATATGGTATTGAACGTACTTTTAAAGTAGTAAGTGACTTATTGTTGATGTTGTTTTTTAAAAAATACATGCAAAAACCCATGCATTTTTTTGGTAAGCTGGGGATCTTTATTTTACTAATAGGTACGGCTATCGATTTTTATATGTTTTATCTAAAGGTCCTGGGTCAGGATATTTGGGGAAAACCTATGCTTATTCTTGGACTCATGCTCACCCTTGGTGGTATACAAATATTAACATTTGGCTTTTTGGCAGAGATGCAAATGCGGACTTACTATGAATCGCAAAGTAAAAAAACGTATCGCGTAAAAAACATTATTTTCGGTGAATAAAAAATTGAAGAGTATTATAAAGCTCTTGTTGAAAATAACCATTACCGGGGGGGGCTTATATTATGTTTTTATAAACATTCCTTTCAAAGAAACCATGGATACCATTATATCAGCTAATTTTTTATGGCTTGTTGTTGCCATGTTTCTTTTTGTTTTGTCGAAAGTGGTGTCATCATTCAGGTTAAATTTGTTTTTTAAAAATATAGGCGTTTATTTTTCTGAAAAACAGAATTTAAAGCTTTACTGGCTCGGGATGTGCTATAACCTGATATTGCCCGGAGGAATAGGTGGTGATGGTTACAAAGTATATATAATCAATAAAAAGCTAAATATAAAGACAACGGATGCCTTTTGGGCTGTTATGATTGACAGGGTTATAGGTGTTTTGGCGTTGTTTTGTATGGCAGTTATCTTTTTCATATTTGTTCCATTGAATTTTCCTTATAAGATGCTGGCTATTTTGTTGATTCCATTAAGTTTGTTTGTGGCATTTCTAGTAATTAAAAAGTTTTTCGTTAAACATTTACATAATTTTATACAAACCAATTTGCAATCTTTGTTGGTACAGGTACTGCAATTATTATGTGCTATGATCATACTTATTTCCTTGCACCATCAGGAACAAATGATTGAATATTTATTGGTTTTTCTTGTATCTTCAATTGTGGCAGTTTTGCCATTTACAATAGGTGGGGCAGGGGCACGTGAACTGGCTTTCTATTTTGGGTCACAAATACTCCATTTGGATCAACAAATTTCAATCGCATTAAGTTTACTTTTTTATGCAATTACTGTTATTGTTTCACTTGCTGGTGTATATTATATATTTAAGCCAGTTTCATTGGAAAACAAGACCATTGACGAGGCAGTTCGTTAAAAAGTTTCTATTTGAAATAGATTTATACTATTTGTTCGTTAAATCACCAATAAATTTAGAATAGGAACAAACAATACGTTTAAAAAAAAACTATTTCAAAACATATTATAAGATGCTAATAAAACACATGGACAAGGAACCTGAAATAGATGATTCAGCTTTTATTGCCCCAAATGCAGTGATTTGTGGAAACGTTACTGTTGGAAAAAATGTTAGGATAATGTTTGGTGTTCAAGTTATTGCTGAGAGTAGTCCAATATCAATTGGTGATAATTGTATCATTTTAGAGAATGCTATAATTCGGGGAACAGATAAATTCCCTGTTTCAATAGGTAATAATTGTTTGATAGGTCCTAATGCACATCTTGCAGGTTGTACCATAGAGGACAATGTATTTATTGCTACTGGATCATCGGTTTTTCATGGAGCAATTTTAAGGGCAGGTTCAGAGGTTAGGATTAATGGAGTCGTTCATATAAAAACAATATTGCCTGAGGACACTTCTGTTCCTATTAATTGGATTGCAGTTGGAAACCCTGCTCAGATTTTACCACCTGATAAACATGATGAAATATGGGCAATTCAAAAACCATTGAATTTCCCATTGACAGTATATGGGATAGAAAGGGCTGGACCCGGGGAATCAAATACGATGGCCGAGATTTGTAAAGTAATGGCCGATAGATTAAAATTTCATTGTGAAAACAAAATTATCGATGAAAAGTAATAATAGTTAAAATCCAAAAAGTTTCTAAAACTTGTATTAAGTCATTGATCTGATATCGGGTTGCAAACCTTACAGCAACCGTAGGTCCTGATAATACCCGAAACCCTGAAAATCTTTAATCCCTTTTAATTACATTAGAAGTCGAAATCCCCTTTCAAACTAAACAGTTCCAATATTGCATGATATGTTGAGAATAAACAGTGCCAGCCCGAACCGGGTCTACGGGTTCAGCGAGCTAAAACTCTGTTTCTTACAGAGACAAACTTGTTGTGCAACAAGTTCATAATATTTAACCCGGATTATGTTCTAATGCATATTTCGGGTTTAACCACATAATAATTTGAAACATAGATACTTTTTAGGAAAAATTGAATACCTTAGTGAGGTTTTTGTTATTCAAACAATGAAAAAAGTTTACGAATGTTCTTGTCTTTAAATACTTCATGACAAAGCGTTAAAATTGTTTTGTAATTATCTATGTTTACGTTTTCAGGTGAGTATGCCTGAAATGTTGCTTTACATAAACCTGACATTACAATATCTAAGGTAGCAACAAATAGCAAATTACAGATCAGAATGTATGGCTAAAATCAAACTATATAAAAACTTCAAAAAAAGAAAATAAACATGAGAAAAAAAAGTCGTTTTGTGATCACGCTAACTGTGGCCTTTACACTACCTGTTGCCATGATGATGTTGATTGCAATGACCAAGGGAGGGCAAAGTGCTACTCCAACAAGGCCGGAAGGTCCGTGTGATATCTATGCCGCTGCTGACTGCCCGTGTGTGGCTGCCCACAGTAGTACCCGTGCGCTGTATGCAACGTATAATGGTCCGTTGTACCAGGTTATGCGCCAATCTGATGGTAAAACCCTTGATATAGGTGTTGTTCAGCCCAGTGAGGGTGATCCGGGAGGATATGCCGATGCCTCTGCACAGGATGCTTTTTGTGCGAATACTTATTGCTGGATCACAATTTTGTATGACCAGTCAGGCAAAGAAAACCACCTTGTTCAAGCACCCCGTGGTGGGTTTAGTGGACCGGCCATGGGAGGGTTTAACAATATTCCAATCGCAGACATGGCACCTATTACAATAATGGGGCATAAGGCTTACGGTATTTTTATTGAGCCAGGCATGGGCTTGCGTTGGAACGATGCCAGGGGTACTGCAGTTGACGACCAGGCAGAGGGCCAGTATTGGGTCATCAGTGGTCATCATTACAACAATGGCTGTTGCTTTGACTATGGAAATGCAGAGACCGATAGTCGTGACGATGGTGATGGTACAATGGAAACCACTTATTACGGCAACGCCAATTATTGGTATCATGGGCAAGCTCCCGGGCCATGGGTTATGACCGACCAGGAAAACAACCTGGTGGGATGTGTAAATGAGTCCCCAAATGACAAGTATTGTCCTGACCTGGAAAGTATCACCTGGCGTTTTGTGACTGCAACGGCTGATGGTGAACCGCACCACTGGAGATCAATGGGCGGAGATGCCCAGCAAGGTGACCTAGAGGTTATGTTTGATGGGCCGCGTGTTATCAACGACAGGAGCAGTTATGATCCCATGCGCAAGCAAGGTGCTATTCTTCTTGGCAATGGTGGCGATAACAGTAATGGTTCACAAGGTACTTTCTACGAAGCCGCAATGACGGCACCCGGTACTTTCCCAACCCAGGAAACCAATCAAAAAATTCAAGCCAATATCGTGGCTGCAGGTTACGATGTGCAACGGTTAACTGTTGCCCCGGCAAATTCGATTGATACACCTCCGGGACTCCAGACTTTTTCACCCCGTTCATCTCAGAATTCAACTGTAATGTTCACAAATACCACCGGTGAACCCGTTAAGGAACTCACGTTAAGCATTTCTGTACCCAAAGGTTGGAAATCCGTTGTTTTAAACTCCAATGAAACTTCAAAAAAGTTTACAAAACCTATTGAGCCGGGTGCAAGTGTGAGTGCTACGTTCACAATTACTTCCGGACCCGATATTTTCAATGGCGATCTGCTAGGCAAAGCTTCCTGGAAAAATTCTTCAAATGGTAAGATGCTATCAGAAACAACAATTGAAAAAGTCCGTAATGTAAACCCAATAAAAATTAATGAGTTTCGTATTAGCGATGGTTCTTCGGATAATTCTACCAACTCATTTATAGAGCTTTATAATGCAGGTGAAAGTGAAGTTGATATCTCAAACTGGACTTTGACCCACCATGCAACCCAGTTGCCGGTGTTTTCGTCTGTAAATGTTCCTGCCGGAACAAAAATTGCCGCACACAGTTTCTATTTGTTGGGCTTGTCTAATTCCGGATTGGCCGTTTCTGCAAAAAAAGGTGAGTCAACGATCTATGTCAGAAATATTACTGGCATGTCGGTTGGTGACATGGTTGAAATAGGAAACGGTTTAACAACGGAAACACGCAAGATTACAAGTATCGCTTCGCCGCCTGAGCCTGAGGAGGAAGCATCCCCATTCCGCAGACGTCTTAGAAGAGAACCAGGTACTCCAACAACCGTATGGCAACCCCTTCCTGAGGGGCCAGTGATTACTATCCCTGCCGGTTCAACCAACATCCCTGTTACAAGTGTGGATGGGTTCCAGGTTGGTCAGAAAATGGCCATTGGTTATGGGGCAACTTATCCAACAGTTGCACAGGCTATTGAAAAATATGAGGTAGTGACAATCACCAAGGTTGGCAAGCAGGGCACGCAAGCCTGGCTTTCAATGGACGCTAAAGCAGGCGATAAAAACATTAAGGTATCTTCTGTGGAAAACATCTCGGTTGGTGACAAGATTAGGTTGGATATTGACAGCGAGGGACATGGTATTGAGACTGTAACTGTTACGCGGGTTGGTACGCAATCGTCCCGCAGTACGTTTAATGGTCCCTTGTCTGATGAAGATGATCCCGGGACCGGCCTTGAACTGGCAGAACCGCTAAAATTTGATCATGCTTCTAACATGCCTTTTAGTGTCAATGGCACGGGGATCAGTTTCGAACCGGCAACTGCTTTTGATCATTCGAGCAACGAGCCGGTGTTGCCTCTGGTCTTTAGCATTAAACTTGACAAACCTCTGGCGAATGACCACAATATAGATGCAGCAGTGCGGGATCAAAAGGTAAATACGGCAGGTTATCAGGGAACTACACCACCCAATCAATGGTTTGGGGGCCCCGCGCTTTCCTCTGGTGCAGGCAATATGGTGTTACGTGATGCCAGTGGTAATGTTGTTGATGGGCTAAATTATGGAGGTCTTGTTGACCCATGGGCCGCTGAAGGTTACCAGGCTGCCTCAGGGACCGGAGCGGGAGGATGCAGTGTACCTTCCCCCAGCGCCAGGGGGTTCAGGTGGTGGCTTACCCCTTCTGCCAGTCAACCTAATAGAAGCGCAGGCCGGTACCCGGATGGATTTGACAGTGATTACAATTGTCGCGATTTTCAATTACAGGATGTTATCTCACTGTTAGCTCCATCAGAAGCAGGATCAAACAATATAAAAGTTGCCAGTATGGAAAACTTTAGCATTGGTCAAAAGATTATTATTGATGCAGGAACAAATAGTGAAACTGCTGTTATTGCAACTATTGGCACTACAGGTGCTACTACTGTGGGCACGGCAACAAATGCTGGTGCAACGGTTATTGCGGTTAACGGGGTTGATGGGTTTAGCCCTGGTCAAACCATTACTATTGAAAGTGATGCAAAACTTGAGAAAGCTGTTATAGCTTCCATTGCAGCCGGACGCCGTCGTTTTGGCAGAAATAATGATGGCCCGACAGATTCGATTACTGTTACCATGCCACTAAAATATGCGCATATTGTGGGTGCCCAGGTTTCCGGTAGTGGTATTACCCTTGCCGCACCTTTGACCAAGCCTCATGAAAATGGTACACAAGTAGCCAGCAACCTTCCCACACCTGGTAAGCCCAATAAATAAATAGGGAAACCCTAATAGGATAGCAGAAGGCTTTGTTAAAATAGTTATAAAACTCCGCGGCCTGGTAAAAAGATCAAAAGGCTGCGGAGATTTTTATTTTCAAGCAAAACCCTCTCCAATCAATCGGAGCTGGTTTTGAGGAATTTGATACGAATCTTAATCTTTTTAAAGGAGATGGTTCAAAATGAACAGATCCGCCAACTGGCGGAAAGTTCAACGAAGTTAACCACCTAATATATTTTTAAACGAATGCAGAGGAGTAAATATGGTTAATTACAAAAACAGCAATGACCTACAGCGGTCATGGCCATGGTGGCGTTGGACCCTGACCGGGTTGAGCACGTTGGCCCTGATTTTATGTGTTATTATGAGCTGGCACTATATTAAGGGAGGATCGATGATCGGTTGTGGTGGAGGAAACCCGTGCGATCAGGTGCTCAATAGCAAATGGTCTGCTATAGCCGGGGTGTTACCTGTCAGTAGTTTAGCAGCAGGAGTGTACCTGGCTATGCTTATTGCCAGCCTTTTTATTGGTCCCTATTCAGAAACGGAAATCAGTCGAATGGCCTGGAGTGCAATGTTGGTAATGGTTGGAACGGTTGCAGGAAGTGTTGCGTGGTTTATTATTGTTCAAAAATGGATTTTAGGGGACTTTTGCTTCTATTGTATGACCTTACACACCACAGGTTTGTTATTGGCCATACTGGTTATATGGAAATCGATTACGGAGTTTGATAATTTTACAAATAATCGTACTGCGAGACGTATTGTTCATCCTTTGCCTGTGGTGGGCAGGGTTTTAATTGGAATGGTGCTGGCCGGCATTCTGGTTGTTTCTCAGGTAAGTTTTGGGTCATCTGCCACCTATGAGGAAGGTGAATCACAGAACGGCCTGGCTGTTATTGATTACCATTCCATACCAATGGTCGGGTCGTCTGATGCCCCGTATATAGTTACCTTGCTATTTGATTATCAATGCTCCCATTGTCAGAAAATACATTTTATGCTTGATGAAGTAGTGCACCGTTATGCCGGAAAGCTGGCATTTGCCCTAAGTCCCACGCCTTTAAATTCAAAATGCAACATGTACATCTCACGGGATGTTGATACTTTCAAAAATTCCTGCGAGTTGGCCAGGATAGGCCTGGCGGTTTGGGTGGCAAAGCGGGAGGTCTTTTCCACTTTTGAAAACTGGATGTTCACATTTGAATCCGGCAACAGTTGGCGCCCCCGAAGTTTAGAAAAAGTCAGGGAAAAGGTAATTGAACTGATAGGCCAGCAAGAGTTCGTGGTTGCTTTGTCTGACCCATGGATAGAGCAATATATGCAAACCTGTATCCGTATTTACGGCCAAACGGTCTGGGGCGGTAAGGGTGGTATCCCCAAACTTATTTTTGGTTCACATTGGGTAATCCCCGAGCCACGTAATGCCGATGACCTGATTACGATTTTGCAGAATAGCCTGGCCGTACCCAAGCCCTGATATGTAAATGATCTATCTATTATATGGAATATAGTAGAAAGAATGGGCTTTTTTGAAACGGATCTAATCAGGAAAATTGCCGGTCGATTTCTGCTGCTTCAAAAAGATATGTTTTAACAACATTAACATCAATTTCTTCTGGTTTAAAAAAAGTTTTTATATACACCTGTTTACGGTTTCCTTTTTCAAGATAATGCAACTCATCGCTTAAAAGGTTACCGTAACAAAACCCCAGTTGCACACCATCAAGTTTTACATTTCCCCAGGGAATGGAAGCGGGCCAAATATAACAGATTCGTCTGTTTTTGTAGTAATAGGGAACGTTATAGGATAACCTTTCAATACAACCGGGGATGCAGTTTAAAATTATATTACGCAGGTGCAGGGTTATCTTTTTCTCATGTTCTGGTAAATAATCCAGCATTTCATCTATGGAATGGAATTTTATTTTCTGGAACTTATTCATTCGTATAAACTT
>JBNLCS010000901.1:0-4279 GCA_050303935.1 Bacteroidales bacterium | reverse complement strand
ACTTGTATTAGGCATTCCAACAGCCGTTATACTGATTTCCAGGAACCTGGAACATGAATTGATTCACCAGATGTTGTTTGATTACATACCTTTTATTATTTTATTAGGTGCATTATTTGTTATTACAGGTGGGATTCATCTAACAGGTGATATTGAGGCCAAACCCGGTATCAATACAATTTTTCTTGCAATTGGAGGAGTTCTTGCATCATTCATGGGAACGACAGGGGCGGCCATGCTATTGATCAGGCCAGTTATTAAAACTAATTCAGAAAGAAAGTTCAAAGTCCATACAATTTTGTTTTTTATAGCTATTGTTGCTAATTGCGGAGGAATGTTGACCCCACTTGGCGATCCACCCCTGTTTTTGCTCTACTTGAGAGGGGCACCATTCAATTGGTTCTTCGGTCTCGGGCTGGAATGGTCATTTGTAATTATAGTTTTGTTGATAATTTATTATATAACAGATACATATTACTATAAAAAAGAGGATGTTAAAGATATTAAATTAGATAAAACCCATATTGAACCAATTCGTTTAAAAGGAAACATTAACTTTTTATTTTTGATTGGTGTGGTATTGTCCGTAGCATTCCTAAATCAACAGTTTATACACGCAATTCATGAAAATCATTACCTTTCATTTATACGGGAAGGGGCCATATTACTTTGTGCATTGCTATCTCTTTGGGTTACTCCGGGAAAAATGCGTTATGAAGATAATAAGTTCACATGGGGGCCAATTATTGAAGTTGCATTTTTATTCTTAGGAATATTTATAACCATGGTCCCGGCCTTATTATACTTAAAAGAAAATGCACAATCATTTGGTTTAACAGAACCGGCCCATTTTTATTATGCAACAGGTACATTAAGTTCATTTCTTGATAATGCCCCAACTGCAGTGTCATTTCATAATTTAGCACTAGGCATGCTTGATTTATTTCCTAACGCCAATATGGTGGGTGGAATACCTGAGCTATTGCTTACAGCGATTAGTTTGGGTGCTGTATTTTTCGGCGCCATGACATATATCGGGAACGGACCAAATTTTATGGTTAAGGCCATAGCAGAAGAAAATAAAATTGCCATGCCAAGTTTCTTTGGATACATATTTAAATTTTCACTGATCGTTTTACTTCCCGTTTATATAATTACACAATTAATTTTCTTGTAACAAGAGATTTTTCAAGAAAAAACCGGAAACAAGTACAATTTGTTTCCGGTTTTTTTATGCAAAACATTCAATTATATCATACTATTCATATATGATTTAAATAAATTATATATTATTAATATTCAGTTATTTATAAAATTCTCAAATAAATAAATCATTATTTCGTTGAACATTAAACTACGGTGATTGTTTCCAAATAAATAAAATTACAGAAAACCATTAATTATTAACCAATAAAACCAAAATTATTATGGCAACAATTAGATTAGGAGATGAAGCTCCGAATTTTACGGCACTATCAACTGAAGGTGAAATTAATTTTCATGAGTGGCTTGGTAATAGTTGGGGGGTATTGTTTTCCCACCCTGCAGATTACACACCAGTTTGTACAACCGAATTGGGCACTGTAGCTAAATATAAAGCTGAATTCGACAAAAGGAATGTAAAGGTAGTAGCTTTAAGTGTAGATGGAATAACAGACCATCACGGGTGGATTAAAGATATTAACGAAACACAAAACACTTCTGTAAATTTCCCTATTATTGCAGATGAAGACAGGAAGGTATCTTCACTTTATGATATGATACACCCAAATTCAGATGATAAAATGACGGTACGCTCGGTATATGTTATTGGCCCGGATAAAAAAGTAAAACTAATTATTACCTATCCGGCTTCAACCGGCAGAAATTTTAAAGAAATACTTAGAGTGATTGACTCCCTACAGTTAACTGCATATCATAAGGTTGCAACACCAGCTAACTGGAACCATGGTGAAGAGTGTGTTATAGTTCCAGCTGTTTCAAATGAAGATGCTGCATCTATTTTCCCAAAAGGTTTTAAAGAAATTAAACCTTACCTGCGATTAACCCCACAACCCAACTTAAATTAACTGTATCCAAAGAGAGGGTTTAAAGAGGTAAACATTAAACCTTCTCTTTTTTTTTAATCTCAACCATTTTCCCGTTTTTTTGACCAAATTCCCTGCCCCATTTTGCCAATTCCTCTATCACTGGTATCAATGTTTTACCAAATTCCGTTAATGAATATTCAACCCTAAGCGGGACTTCCGGGAATACCGCCCGCTTAACAATTCTATCAGTTTCAAGCGATTTTAATTGTATACTTAACATTTTTTCTGTTATATCAGGTATTTTTTTCTTAATCTCACCAAATCTTAATGTTGCATCCCTTAAATACCATAATACAACCGATTTCCATTTTCCGCCAATAAAATTCATGGTAACATCCAGTGCGCAATGAAATTTATTGCCCTGAATTTCAAAAACATACTCCTTGTTATTGATAATCATTGAAAAAAAAAATTTAATACTGTCAAAATTGACAGTTATTGCAAATGTATTAAACTATAATTAATTTAGCAACTGTATTTTATATAGTTGCATTAAAATTTATATTAACATGAAAATTTCAATATTAGGCACAGGGGTAGTGGGACAAACCATTGCTGAAAAAACATTTCACCTGAATCACAATGTATTTATGGGAAGCAGAAATGCAAAAGACGCCCAATTGAGGACAGATCCTAATCCCATGACCGGGATTTCATTTTCACAGTGGTACCAAAAAAACAAAAACATTAAGTTGGTAAATTTTAATGAATTACCTCATGATTCGGAATTATTTATCAATGCAACAGGTGGAATATTTTCCATTGAAGCCTTAAACCTTACTGGCAGGGACAAACTAGAAGGAAAAATAATTATAGATATTGCCAATCCTCTTGATTTTTCAAAGGGAATGCCGCCTACTTTAACCATTTGTAATACAGGTTCCCTTGGTGAGCAAATCCAAAACGAATTTCCCAATAGTTATGTTGTAAAAACATTAAACACAATGAACGCTTACTTAATGGTAAATCCCGGATTGTTACCTGAAAATCACAATGTTTTCATTTCAGGAAACAATAGTAAAGCGAAATCAACTGTAACCAAGTTACTTAATGAATTTGGATGGAAAAATTCTGATATCATTGACCTTGGTGATATTTCAACTTGCAGGGGTACTGAAATGGTCTTGCCTTTATGGTTACGATTATGGTCGTCCCTTGGTACGCCACAATTTAACTTTAAAATCGTTAAATAACCCTGCTGAGAAAATAGTATCCTTGTATTACTGGGGAATTAATACGATAAAATATATCCTACATCAATAAATTAATCTTGTTTTATTATTTTTGAAACAGAATTAAAGCGAATGGAACTCGAAATAATAAAACACGACAATAGGTTATTTGCATGGGTAAATGAAGAGAAGGTTGTGATAAAAAATGTTGATGATGCTGTTGACTTATTGGGGAATTGCAGCTATCAAGGCGCAGGTCATGTTATTATAGATAAAAAGAATTTATCAGAAGATTTCTTTGATTTAAAAACAGGCATAGCTGGTGAAATTTTACAGAAATTTTCAAATTACCGGATGAAACTTAGTATAATTGGTGATTTTAAAGTATACAAAAGCAATAGTTTGCAGGATTTTATTTTTGAATGCAATAAAATTGGCCTGATCACTTTTGTAAGCAATCTTGAAGAGGCTTTGCAAGTTAAATAAGTACGCTTTTAAGCATAACTTTCACATAACATTATTTATCTGAAATGCGTAAGCAGGTAAAATAAATATTCATTATGGAAATACCTGTTATAAGATCGAAGGGAAATCAACGAAACAAATTTATTTTTTATTCACTGTTTACGGTTATTGTGCTATCGCTGTTAATAGCATTTAACACACTATTGCTTTCCATAATTAGTTACAATGTTCTTAAATTGGTTACTATCTGTGTATTATCTGCACAATTTATAGTAAGTATTTTTGTGTTGTTTTCAAAGAAGTATTATCATATTGGCAAATTGTTTATAAATAACATGGAACTGAATGTTAACCTGGGACATGACCTCCAAACATTTAAAGTTAATAATATTAAGGAAGCTAAATTATTGGTTTCAGAACAGGTTCGTTCAAATATAGAGGGAAAAATAAAGGAACAGAAGAAGAACGCCGGGAATTATCTGATTTTCAAATATGGTTTCAATACCCTTGTTTTTGAATTATTGTTTACAAGCACTGAAATAGCTGAAAAAC
>JBNLCS010000900.1:0-8111 GCA_050303935.1 Bacteroidales bacterium | reverse complement strand
TGTTACAGAAGATTGAGGAGTTGACACTCTACATGATTGAGATGAAGAAGGAGAATGAAGAATTGAAAGAAAGAATTAAATATTTAGAAAATCAAAAATAAATCAATATGAAATTTCAATTAAGCATATTTTTAGTTTTATTTGGAATCCATTTATTTGGGCAGAATACAATTAATGAAAATATCGCTCCTACTGATCCATCATTGCCTATTGGAATAAGTTATCAGCAAGGGCCAGGTTCCAATAATATCTATAACTGGACATATCCATATGGAAGCAAAATTACACTTAATATAAATCAAAATCGAAATTTTGAAGTTGGAACAACTACATATCCATATGGTTATCTCGTGTTCAGGCAATGGGATGCAACAAATAATATATGGAGTACGTGGCGTAAAATAATGATGGAGGATAACAATGGGAATGTTGGCATTGGAATATCTAATCCTGAAACGAAATTGCATGTTGATAATGGAGTCATTACCTCAGGATCAACCTCAGCTACATACGGTTCATTGCAATTTGTTGGTAATTACCAGGGGAATAATGTATTGAACACATACGGTTCACAATATTCTACCGGAGCAACAAGTATAGGATATGCAGTTAAACAAAAGAACGGTTCATCTGGTTTTGTTTCATCAGCAGAAAATGCATCTTTTAAAAAAGGTATGCTGTTAATTGATGGTGAACTGGAATTTTTAAACGCATCAGCATCACAAAATTCAATTGATAGTGATGTTTCACTAACTTCAAGGTTTATAATAAATGAAAATGGTGATGTAGGTATCGGTACCACCAACACATATGGCCACAAACTTGCCGTAGATGGAACAGCCATTTTTGAAGAAGTACAGGTAAAAATGAGTGAAAACTGGGCAGACTTTGTTTTTGAACCAGATTACAACCTCCGCACCCTGGAAGAAACCGAACAATTTATTGCCAAAAACGGTCACCTGCCCGATATCCCCTCAGCCAAACAGGTAGAAAAAGAAGGTATTAGCCTGGGCGAGATGGATGCTAAGTTGTTACAGAAGATTGAGGAGTTGACACTCTACATGATTGAGATGAAGAAGGAGAATGAAGAAAAAGATAAAAAAATAGAAGACCTAACATTGGAAATTAAAAAATTAAAAAATTAATAAGTTACATTTTTATAACAAAATTGATTAAAACTATTATATTCTACTATGGATGAAAAAGGAATTGGAACAGATTAAAGAAAAAAATAAAGCCCTGGAACTTGAAATTAAAAGATAAAGTAAAATTATTATAATAATACTTACATAGTTGATAACAATAAAAACAAAAATATAAATTATAAGAAACATGAAAAAGAACATAGTACTTATATTGCTAACGATCTGTATATATTCATGGGATATATATTCACAGGATGTAAGCCCTTCTCCCGAGGCGATGTCCGAGTTGGACGAGGGGGCGCTATACACCGGCAGCAACCCGGTATCCATCCCCATCACCACGGTAACCGGCCGGCGGCTATCGGTGCCCGTAACCTTGCACCATAGCGGTGGGGCGATAAAAACCACGGAGGTAGCCAGTTCGGTGGGGCTGGGGTGGTCAATGTCTTGCGGTGGCCTGATTACCCGTGTGGTCAAAGGCCTTCCCGATGATTCCCCGCAGGGTTTCCTCAACCGTGTTGAAGAGCTCCCCCTTCCGGAAGCCAGTTGGTTTTCGGACCATGTCCCAATGCTAGGGGCACCGGCACACCCCCTTGCCAAATATGACAAACGGGAATATGACGGGGAAGTAGACGAGTTCCATTTTAATTTTCCCGGGGGTTCGGGTAAATTTATAATAGGCCGTGACAAACAAATACGTAAATATGGACTAGACGATTTGGAGATAAAGGTTTTTTTTGACGTTGATGAAATCGATTATTTTACCATTACCGGTACTGATGGCACGGTGTATACCTTTCAGGAAACCGTTACCAGCACGGTCGATTTGTGGGGCGAAAGTTCGTATTCTTTAGACCTTAATAACCTTAAAACCTCCACAGATTTTACAAGTGGGGCGGCGTATAATGATAATGTCATAGAATTTGAGTATTATTCATCGTGGTACCTGTCAGAAATAAAATCCGCGGACGAAACCGAAACAATCACCTTCGAATACACCCAGAATTCCTATGGCTATACAATGTTAATAGGGGACGAGAGCGAGGAATTTTACCTGAATACCCCCTCGGGCAAGGTAGTCGGGAACTTCTTTTTCAGAAATAAACCGCTTTATACATATATAGACGTAAACGAGAAACTAATAAACAAAATAACAAGCCCTTTAATGGAGGTAATTTTTACGTATGATGATGAACGCTGGGACCTTGGCAGCAGTGCAACCGGCCCGTTAAAAAAGATAGAGGTAAAATCCATCAACGATGGGGTATCAACGTTAAAAACCGATTATACGTTGGGTTATATTTATTCCCCTGGTGTAACAGAACAACAAGCAGCTATAATTGGCATTAGGGACGGTAAGTACAGGTTAATGCTGAGCCAGGTAAAAGAAAAATATTCATCGCCATATAAAATAGACTATTACTGGGGCCCGGGCGATAAAGTGTATGACAGGGGCAAGCCCAGGGCCCAGGACCACTGGGGGTATTATAATGGCCAGGACAACAACGAATGTTTGGTAAACGAATATTTTGATTATGACGAGCAGGTAAACAATAATTACACCACCCTTTCCCCAAACAGGGGACCAAGCTTTGAATATGCCAAGAGCCAGGCCATAAAAAAGATCACTTTCCCCTATGGGGGCAGCAAGACATTTAAATATGAGCAACATGACTATTATAAGGCCGGTTGTGGCCCGGACGGAAATTGCCCCAGCGGGGGGATCAGGATCAAGGAAGTGGTATATAACGACAATAATGGCAACCGGACCCATAAGTATTATTACTACAAGAAGCCAAACCCTAGCGGTGACGGTTCGCTGTCAGGTACATCATCGGGCATCCAATTATCAGAACCGGAATATGACAGGGTATACCAATATGGGATAGACGTAGGGAACGGAAATGGGGACATGTGGAAATATTCTTCCAATTCAAGGGTGCCATTGGCAACATCAAAAGGCAGCCATATAGAATACGAATATGTTACCGTAACAGACGGTGTGAACGGGAAAACGGAGTATTATTACAATACAACAGAGGATTTTCCCGATATAAGTGAAAGGTACAAGTATATAGAATGGCAGACCGTACAGACCAACAGCACGAACAACAAGGATTATGGTTCACAGGTGACCAATAACGACTGGCGCCGTGGCACGCTAAAGGAGAAGAAAGTATATAAACAGGGCAATGTGAAAAAAACCCATACGTATTACTATTATCAATACACGTTGCCATCGATCAGTGATGTAATATGCTACAAGGACAATGGCAAGGTAATGGACAGTGAAGGTACAACATATTTCAAATATTACCGTCCCCGCGTTGGCTATAAAAGGTTATTGGATTCCATTGTAACACGCGAATACAATGACGCGTCAACAGTAAAATATTTGAAAAAAAACACGACATACTATTATGAAAGCCAGGACCATTATTTTCCCACCCGTGTAATAACGGATGATGGTGAAGGGGGGAAGCAACTTGTAAAGACCAAATATGCTGTTGACTATAACAACAGTGCAGGGGGGTGTATCTTCTATTTTAAAAACAAGAACATGAAATCGGTAGCCATAGAAAAACAGACATGGGCCATGTCTGTAGGGTCATCCGTTTACCGGTTGGTCTCCGGGACCGTAAAAACCTATACGGAAGGGCCAGACAACCAGTCATATGTTCCCTATAAGGAATATGCACTTGAAACGGCCGCCCCAATCCCCGAAGGTACCATAGCCGGTGAGTACGCGCAATACATTCCCGGTACCGGATTTACACAATTGGTGCCCAGTACAACCTATTACAAAGAGCGGCTGACCTACACCAAATATGACAGTTATAATATGGTAGTAGAGCAACAGCCCAAATACGGGGTCTACTCCTCGGTAATTTACGGTTATGAAAATTCTTTGCCAGTGGCCAACGTGCGCAATGCCAGGCATAGTGATGTAACCGTAGAAGATTTTGAATCTACCTTAAGTTATGGCTCACAAGTAACGCTCACAACCAGTGACCCTAGAACAGGGGCGCAATGCGGGTATATATCCGCATCCTCCAGCGCCTTGAGCTGCCCTGTTTCACCCCGGGTCTCCGGTCAAAGCGGCCCAGGGGGCAGGACATTTATTTTCAAGGCCTATATGAAGTCAACAACAACCGATGTCAAATTAGGGCTGGCCTACATTGACGGGACCGGATTCGTAGATATTTCCGGTTTAAAAACAGTGGGCGAAACAAACAAATGGGTATGGGTCGAAGGAAAGTTGACCGTACCGGAAACGACAAGCAATCCAGACCCAAATAATGGGGTAGATAGTATCCAGGTATATATTTACAAGCCGGCAGGGACCAGTGCCGATGTATATGTAGACGCGGTAAGGTTGTACCCCGAAGGGGCCTTTATGACCACAACAACCTACAAGCCCTTGTTTGGGGTTACCTCGGAAACCGATGATAACGGGAACACCCAATACAAGAAATATAACAACCAGGGAAGGGTCGAACAGGTGCTGGACAATGACCGGAACATCCTGGAAGAATATGATTATTACATTTACGGCTATTAAACAGAACATAATAAAAATTTTTCACAATGAAAAAACTAATAAAATATATATTGTTCCTTTCCTGTGCGGCCATCGCACCAAAAGCACTGTCACAAAACTGTTACACATATAACAGTGCACTTACGGGGAACACAACATTAACATACAGCGGCTGCCTCACCCTTGGGCCCGGATTTTCAACCGAAGGCCATACATTGGCTACTGTTTTTATAGAAAAAATAGGGGATGCGCCTTACAGCTTTCCCGGGACGAGCAGCACAAACCACGCCATAAAACATACCCCCCGGGTCCCGCTTCAAAACATCAGCACCCCGGGCCTTACCCGAAAAGACATAATGGACAACATATCGTATTACGACGGGTTTTTGCGCCCGATACAAAACATTGCCATCGGGGCAGGCCCTGAGGGGGGCAATATAGTCACCCCTATTGTATATGACAGTTTGGGGCGTACCCCCCTGGAATACCTGCCCTATTCAATAAAAGTATTTACCGAACATGGTGAATTGAGGGACAATGCCCTATCAGAGCAGGAAGCCTATTATGAAAGCCTTTACCCCGGAGATGGCGGATATGCCAATATAGAAAACGTGTATGACGTCTCGCCGGAAAAAAACATAATAGAAGTGGCCGGTCCCGGTGAATCGTGGGACAGGGCACAAGGCAATACCCGTAAAACAATTACCGCCCCGCACATCTCGGCAACCGTATTGATATGGGAAGCCGTGGATGCAGTGGGGGACGCGACAGAAAACGGGGATTTTTACGGCAGTACGGGCAGCAACCGGTTAATGGTCACCACCACCACGGACGAGGACGATAACGTAACAAAAGAATACCATACCAGCAACGGGTTGCTCATATTACGTGAAGGCCCGGAAGGTACCAGGACCCGTTATTTATATGACCAGATGGGGCGGTTACGGTACGTGGTGCCCCCAAAGGCGATGGCAACAAACCCCACCAGCCTTTCCAGGTCCGACGCGTTGGTCAACGAGCTATGCTATTATTATGCGTACGATGCCCGGGGCCGGATGATAGAAAAAAAGCTGCCCGGGGCAGCACCGGTCTATATGGTATATGACAACCGCGACCGTTTGGTTGCCATGCAGGACGGTAACCAGCGCGATGCCAGCGGCAACTATTCCTCCACGTACCCCGAGTGGACCTATTACATGTACGATGACCTGGACAGGCAAATAGAAACCGGTATTTTTTATAGCTTTTGGGGAAGTGTAAAAAACACCCAGGAGAGCATGCAGAGTTTTGTTTTAAGCTACCCCGATTTCACTGCCGACAGCAGGACTTCATACGAGGTATTAACAAAAACCTTTTACGACGATTATAGTTTCTTTTCAGAATTGTCCGGCCTTTCAATCGCGGGGTACAGTTACCCGGTTTTTAACTGTCAGGGGCAAACCGTAGAAGGTGTGCCGGTGAACAAGGCCGTAATCGGCCAGGTAACCTGTCAGTTATCAAGGCTGCTTGATGAAAACTTTGAAAGCGGGACGTCGAACTGGATCCTTACCATACCATACTACGATGACAAATACCGGGTCATCAAGTCGGTAAGTAACAATATCCTGGGTGGCAGGGAAATAGTCTCGACCAAATATGATTTTACCGGGAACGCGGAATATACCATAACAGAACATGTAAGCAGCGGCCAGGGCGGGGACTCGGATTTTACAGTAACAAACAATTTTGAATATGACCACATAGGCCGTCTTTTAAAAGAAGAACAGGTTATATCGGGCGATGCCAACGGGACAGTAACCATAAGTGAGATGGACTACGATGCCACAGGCCAGCTAATAGACAAGAAGCTAGGGGGCAACCTCCAGTCCATCGATTTCAAATATAACATGCGGGGCTGGGTAACGGCCATAAACGATGCCGGCCTGTCCGATGGGGAAGGCGACCTGTTTGGCATGGAACTGCGCTACGATACGAAAACAGATATTTCGGCCCTCTCTGGAAGTGCCTTGTACAACGGTAACATATGCGGGATATTGTGGAAAGACGCGTACAACAATGAAAAAAGGGCATACGGTTTTAGCTATGACGGACTCAACCGCCTGACCAGTGCCGACTATGGTAATGGAAGTACCATCGTTAACACGGCAAAATACGATGTAGAGAAACTGGAATACGATGCAAACGGGAACATAACAGACCTGTGGCGAAAAGACGGATCCGGCAATTACCTGGACAAACTGGGATATACATACCGGAACTATCAAAGGAGCAACAGGCTTGACAAAGTGGAAGATGCCGGGACAACAGAAGGGTTCAGGAATTGGAACACCGGCACCACAGACTATAGCTATGACCCCAATGGGAACCTTATCGTAGATAAAGACAAAAGGATAACAGAAATAGCCTATAATTTCTTAAATTTGCCAAAAAGGCTGGAAACCATTGACGGAACGGTCCGTTACTATTACGATGCAATGGGGAACAAACTGGTACATATCGATGAGGCCAACACGGCCACCTATTACCTGGGGAGGTTTGTGTTCCAGGAGCAGGCGGGCCAGGACAAGGAACTGGAATATATATTGTTCAGCGAGGGGCGTTGCATCCCTCCTGAAACAGGGACACAATATTCCTATGAATACAGCCTAAAAGACCACCTGGGCAATACAAGGGTCGTGTTCTCGGACAATGATGGCAATGGCTCAATAGCAAGCAGCGAGATCAAACAAGTGAACGACTACTACCCGTTTGGTATGCGCCATGAACCGGTGGTGGCCTTAAGCTCCAGTAACAAGTACCTTTACAATGGCAAAGAAGTGCAGGACGGAACAGGCTGGTTAGATTACGGGGCACGCATGTACGATGCGGCGCTGGGCAGGTTCCATACCATGGACCCACTGGCAGAAAAATATGGGTTTCAGGCACCTTATGCCTATGCCGCCAACAACCCGGTCCTTTTTATGGATTTCATGGGCATGGGGCCAACTATAGGGGAACTTATGGAATTGGCAGGAAAAGGAAACGCCACATATAATTTGGCGGGTGGTGAAGTTACAGATTGGTATACCTGGGAAGAGAATGAAGATGGGGATATGGAAATAACTTCATGGGGAGAATGGGATAATGAGAGTGATGATTTTACGGTTACCTATTCAAACAATATAGTTGCCCTGGGTGTGAACCCTATATTTGGTGTGTATGTTGAATACAAAATAGGTGATCGATATTTTGGTGGTTACATGAAGAAGCCGGTTCTTACAAATATTGGAGGTGATGGAGAAGATGGATGGGCAGTTAGTGCGGCAGCAGGATATTTACTCTTCTTGCAAGCTGATTTAATGACACCCGAGCCTTCAGATGCGGCCTGGCCTAAATGGGTAGGTCACGCAGTACTTACTGGAATTTCTGCTGTTATTATATATTCA